>JABCOL020000031.1 GCA_013333625.2 Candidatus Saccharimonadota bacterium
GATTATTGTTGATGCGCGGCGCACGTGTTGTGTGCGAAACGATGCTACTAAAATCTGGAAGCTGCAATAATCGCTTTTTGATAGTGTCTTTACCGGCGCCAGAAATGCCGGTCAGTAGGGCAATCTTGGCTTTCTTGATCAGCTCGACGGTTGGCTCAGTTGGTTGATAATCAGCAATCAACCGCTCCAATTCGTCCATGCGTTTAGCTGTTCCTACGTTTGATGATCCAAAGGATACCTGCACCAATACCGACAGCTGCGAGTGAAGCGAGCGGCCAAACATTGTCACCAGTGTCAGCTAAGTAGCCTTCGCCAGTTGGCTTTGTTGGCTGAGCAACTGGTGCGCCAGGATTGGTTGGCTGAGCAGGAGTTGGCGTCGGGGTTGGTGTTGGCGGAGTTGGTGGAGTTGGTGGTGTTGGCGGAGTAACTGGTGCCTCTTTGACAGTCGCGGTACTGATGAAGCCATTATTCATAGCTGCGGCAATGCGAGCACCGTCACCAGACATCGCGATAGAAGACCAAGCACCAGTTGCGGCTGTGGTCTGCTCTTCCCAAGTTACACCAGAGTCACTTGAAACGTATATCACACCGCCAGTAACAGTTGCGGCCAATTTGGTGCCGTCGGCAGAGCTGGTAATTGATGTCCAAGCACGGTTGCCAGAAGCGGCTTGTTCTTGCCAGGTCACACCTGAGTCGCTTGAGGTGTATACTGCACCGCCATTGACAGTCGCGGCGAGCTTAGTACCATCGCTTGAGCCGGTGATTGATGTCCAAGCACGGTTGCCCGAACCAGCCTGTTCTGTCCACGTTACACCTGAGTCATTTGACGTAAACACTGCACCACCGTTAACCGTTGCAGCCAATTTGGTGCCGTCAGCAGAGCTGGTAATTGATGTCCAAGCACGGTTGCCAGAACCAGCCTGCGGTGTCCACGTTGCGCCTGAGTTACTGGAAGTAAATACTGCGCCGTTTTTAGCTGTTGCAGCCAGTTTGGTGCCGTCAGCAGAGCTGGTAATCGAAGTCCAATCAAAAGAACCGCCGGATATACCATTGCTTCTCCATGTCTGGCCTCTATCATCTGAGGTTAAAATATAACCACCCCAGTGGTACACGCCAGCCAGTTTAGTACCGTCAGCAGAACTGGTGATCGCAATCCAAGCACGAGAACCAGAATCAACTTGCTCTGTCCAGGTTTTACCTGCATCATCTGAGATGTAAGCTGAGCCGCCAGTCATAGTCGCAACAAGCTTGCTACCGTCAGCAGAGCTGGCAATTGAGGTCCAAGCGCGACTACCAGAACCAGTCTGTTCTGTCCAGGTAACTACCTGTTTTGCATTAGCTGACTGGCTAAACACCGCAACCACCGCAGCGATTACTACCAAGCATCCCGCTTTAGCAGCGCGGGCTATCGTTCTTTTTCTCTTACCCCAGAGCGACCCCATATAAATAATCTCCTTTTTATTGTTTTATGACAATGTCTAATATAATCACTGCCAGTATATCACGATAGCGCTTACGTTAGCAAGCATGTTTTGCCAAGTATTGACGACTTTATAATAGTTCACGCAAAATGGCTTGCCAATCAGGAAATTCATCTGAGCCAAACCGGATCAATCGTCCTGAAAAGTCGCCCGCACCATTTGCCGTCCGATCGTCGATCAAGATATCACCCTGGCTTAGATGCTTGACCGACGAAAAAACAACCTTGCGAAAGAAAATATTCCCCCGGCCGTCGCCACCAAAATACTTCTTTACCCACGCCAATTTATCGCCCAGCGCCGTCGGATTTTCCCATGGCGATGACGACAGGATATATAAATCATACTTTTCCTTCAGCTTATCAACCGCCTCGAGGGCGCCCGGTATCGGATCCATCAGTGCAAAAACACCCGGAATATTATCATATTCACCCGCAAACTTCTCAAGCATCTCAGGCAGGACCTTCGTCAAAGCCGACGTAAAGTCGACCAGTACGCCGTCCATATCAATATACATAATTGGTTTCTTCATAATCAATCCCTCTTCAACATCACCGTAAACGCTTCTGACGGAATGTCAACCTTGCCGAAGCGTTTCATGCGCTTTTTACCGCGGGCCTGTTTGGCGAGGAGCTTCTTTTTACGACTAACATCGCCGCCGTACAGATAGCCGGTAACATCCTTGCGGTAGGCACCGATATTTTCTCGGGCGATAAACCTGCCGCCAATCGCCGCCTGCACCGCCACTTCAAAGCTCTGGCGCGGCACCACCTCTTTGAGCTTTTTGACGATTTCGCGGCCCAAGCCTGGCGCCTCCGAGCGGTGGCACATCACACTGAGAGCATCGACCATTTCGCCTGCTACATAGAAATCAACACGTACCAAATCTTCCGGCTGATAGCCCGCTAGCTCATAATTAAACGAGCCATACCCGCTAGTCACCGACTTCAATTGATCATAAAAATCCGTCAGCAAATTGGCCAGCGGCGCCGTAAACGAAATCAGTGCCCGCTCGTCGATGTAACTGAGGTTTTTCTGCCGGCCGCGC
>JABCOL020000032.1 GCA_013333625.2 Candidatus Saccharimonadota bacterium
CAGGTCTTTATCACGGTGCGGTCGCCAACTTTCAGCGCTGCCACTTTTTTGGCAAGCTTCGCGTCGACGAATGGGCCTTTTTTGAGTGAACGACTCATAATTACCTCTTCCTCTTAGCTTCGTGACGACTGCGGACAATCATCTTATTAGTTGATTTGCGGCGGCGGGTCTTGAAGCCAATTGCTGGCTTGCCCCACGGCGTCTTCGGGATGCGACCAGGGCCGGTCTTACCTTCACCGCCACCCATTGGGTGATCGGCTGGGTTCATGGCTTTACCATGGACGCTTGGGCGCCAACCCATGCGGCGGCGGCGGCCAGCCGAGCCAAGCTTGACGTTCTGATGCTGGACATTGCCGACTACGCCGAGGCTAGCTTCGCATTCCAAGCGGAACCTGCGAACTTCGCCTGACGGCATACGTACCATAGCATAGTTGCCTTCTTTGGCCATCAATTGAGCCTTAGTACCAGCCGAGCGAACCATTTGGGCGCCGCGGCCCGGGTTAATCTCGATAGCGTAAATCTGCGTACCAACTGGAATACTAGCTAGCGGCATGCGGTTGCTAGCCTCGACAGGAGCGTCCGTGCCAGTTTTGATGACTGCGCCTTTAGTCATGGCGGTATCTGCTAGAATGTAGTGGTATAAGCCGTGCTGATCTTTGACGCGGGCGATACGAGCGCTGCGACCTGGGTCGTACTCAATTTCTTCGACAGTCAAAGTCATGTTGGCTGGCATAGCATGATTAACTAAACGATAATGCCGCTTCACACCGCCACCGCGATGGCGCACGGTGATTTTGCCGGTGTTGTTGCGGCCAGCTTTTTGCTTGCCAGCTTTAACTAAGCTTTTCAACGGTTTACGAGTAGTTACCTCGCTGAGATCCTGCGAAGTCATACCTCGACGGGCAGGAGTGGTTGGATTGTATTGCTTGACAGCCATTACTTCTTATCCTCCTTGACTTCTTCTTGCTCGAAGACTTTGATTTTACCTTCGCTCAGGCGAACGTAAGCCTTTTTGCTGTCCTGGCGATGAGTAGTGCCAGGGTAGCGGTTTTTGCCGCGTGAGAAGCGAACAGCTTTGCCGCTTTGAACGAGCGTCGTTACTTTGGCGACTTTGACGCCTTCGAATTGCGCTTCGACGGCTGCTTTGATTTCGTTTTTGTTAGCGCTCATCGGCACATCGAAAATGTAAGTATTTTCGTTGGTAACTAGCCGGTAAGCTTTCTCGCTGACGCGCGGAGTGACTAATACGAGTTTCATTACTTCGCCTCCTTTGCTAGCCACGCCTCGACTGTCTTGACGGCGGCTGGCGTGATAACGATTTTGTCGGCGTTCAAAATGTAGTAAACGCTGAGGTATTGCGCGCGCACCAAGAGGGCATTGGCTAAGTTATTTGTAGCGCGCATCAGCTCTGGAGTCTTTTCGTCGACGACGAGTAGAACGCGGTCTTTCTCGCTGCATTTCTTGGCGGCGAGGAATTTAGCGACTTCAGCGGTTTTGCCGGCAGTTTTGATATCGCTGACCAAGATTTTTTTGTCTTGGTTGGCGAGTGTCAAAGCTTGGCGCAAAGCGACGTGCTTGCTAGTTTTAGATAGTTTCTTGCTGTAGTTTTCGTTGCCGCGCGGCCCGAAAACGATACCACCGTGGCGCCAGATTGGGTTGCGGGTCGAGCCAAAACGTGCTCGGCCGGTTCCTTTTTGTTTCCACGGTTTCTTGCCGCCGCCGCGAACTTCGCCGCGGGTTTTGGTGGTAGCGCTTGCCTGGCGGCTGTTGGCCAAAAATGCGTCGTACGCAAGTTTCAGCAGCTCGTGGTTTGGTACGTCAACCTCAAACACACTCTTTGGCAAGGCTGCTTTTGCTGGCTTGGTTGATTCAGCCATTACTTAGCACCTCCTAATTTGATTAAGCCCTTCTTGGGGCCTGGCACTGCGCCCTTGACACCAATCAAGTTGTCCTCAACCGAGATATAAGCGACCTTCAGGTTCTTGACAGTGACCTGTTCGGCGCCCATGTGTCCGGCCATGCGCTTGCCTTTGAATATTTTTTGCGGGTACATGCTGCCGATTGAACCGACTTTGCGAGTGTTACCCTTGCCGCCGTGGGTTTTGCGGTGGCGTTTGAAGTTGTGCCGCTTGATAGTGCCAGCCCAACCTTTACCCTTGCTGATGCCTGTAGCATCAATAACGTCGCCGAGCTCGAACTCCGAGACGTTCCATGTGTCGCCGACCTTGACTTCGCCAAGTTCGTCAACGCGAATTTCCCCGATTTTTTTCGGGGTCACACCGGCTGGTTTGACATGTCCAGCCACGGCCTTGCTCAGGTTCTTACCCGTACCATATGCCACCTGGACTGCGTTGTAGCCGTCGGTTTCGACAGACTTGACCTGAGTCACAGTCATCGGGCCGGCTTGGATCAGCGTCACCGGAATAGTGGTGCCGTCCTCGCCAATGATTTGGGTCATACCAATTTTGGTACCGAAAAGTGCTTTCATTGCCCTCTTGCTCCCATTTAAAAGCCTCGGCGGCTGGTAGTATCCGTTGCCCGGACTTGCCAATTCGCGCGAGTCTCTATAGTTAATATTACGCGTAATAGAATTACATCTGCTATTATAGCACGTCTAGCTACAACTCGTCAATATCACGCAGCCTTATTTATCAAAGTATTCTGGTAAGACCTTGCCCGCTAAAGTTGCCGCTAACAGCACTGCGAAACCGCACATAATCGACGGAATGCCAGAAATCGTCGACGGATCTACGATATTAACAAGCGTCGTTGGCATCATAAACAAGATATAGCCAATCATTAGAGAGCACAGAGATCGGCGAATATTTTTTGCCGCAGCTTTACTTTGGATGTAAGCGTATACAATAGCAATAATCAACAAACCATAGTAGTATCCCGCATAAATCGGATAAAATTCATCGCGATTCTCAAAGATTACGTAATTGCCTAAACAGGCGCCAGCTTTTACGCCGTCAGCTTCCAATAAAAAATAGCCGACGAATAGTGCTGCCAAAATATAACCTAGAACCGGAATCCAGCGCCTTTTATCGCCAGAAAGTTGATAAATCAGATGAACACCCAGAGGCGGCAGTACAGTAATCGCCACATAACCGAGCTTCGCCCAGCCTAGGCTATCAAGAAAAATCGTACCTTCACAGACATTATACTCGGCCCACTGAAATAGCGCCAGACAGATGAGCAGCGCCATAGCAATCCTCGTCACAGCGTTTAGTTTATAACGCCAAAACGTATATAGCGCCAAAACAAGCTCAATCGCTAGCGTTGCCAGCATCACCGGCGGCGAAAAGCAGTAAAGTTTCAGCTTCTTAAACTTATTCATACGATGAATTATACACCATTGCGGTAGCTAATCGTTGTCGCGAGCAGTAAACCATTCGCCAAATTTCTGCCAATGCTGAAAATGAGAAGGGTTAATCTCCGCACCGTCATGGCGGAGCGCAAATTCTTCAGCAATTGTTAACCCGCCGCTATCCTCCATCGACACAACCTGATTCATTGATGTTCCTTCGCCGCGCGGCTCATTTATAAACACGCCAGTTTGATCAGATATAAACAGCTTTAATTGCTCGCCATCAAAATACGCCACGACGTCATGCAATATAATTCTCCGATCATTTTTATCTTTCATCAAAGCCAAAAAATCTTCAGCCGTAAACCAGCCAACAACATCTTTCATATAACCGCCCGGAAAGCCGCCGAGTGCTGGAATTTCCCAGCTGCTATCATTAACAACAACCGGCCGGCCCGCTTTTTCATGCGCCGACTTAACTTTCGCTTCGGTAATTTTCAGCGGATCATGATGCTGGATTTCATCAATGTTAGTTTGTAGCGGCTCGACAACAATCCCATAGCCTTTCAGAACCGACTTGGCTTCTTCGAGTTTGTGCGGATTGCCGGTGATAAACGTAACCGCCTTCATTGCACTTGCTCTCGAGTTTCAGAGTTTACTTTCTCAAATCGCGGCACATATTTCTCGTCCAGCACTACTGTTTCCGTAAACATGCTGGCAGGGCGGGCAAATAGTTCATATTCGTTTTCATATAGAGGCCGGTAGATCACCAAAAGTTCTTCCGTCTCAGTTTCTAAGGCTAGGCCGATCACCTCGTATAGTTTGCCCGATTTGCTATGTTTGTACGTACCCTTGCTAATTTTCGCGCAACGGCTCCGTTCTTTACTGTCCGCCGTTTCTTCGCGATACTTCTCTGGCTGAGCGCGGAAGATTTTCACCCATTTACTATCATCCGCCAAGTCATGATATTTAATGTAATGTCGTTTGTCAAAGCCGCCTTTATCCTGCTTTTTACGCGCCATTTCTTCTTGAACTTGTTCTATAGAAAAGCCGAAATCCTGGCGCAGCGCGTCAACGACTTCCTGCAAATCAGCCAGCTCTTTGAGCGATTCATCGCGCTGATTATCGTCCAGTGGAATTTCGTCCGCCTCCTCGTGAACCTTGCGGAGCAACTCGCGGCGAAACTCTTGTTTGTCTAATATGCGGTACTCCGTATGTAAAACTTCTTCGTCGTCCAGACACTTTTTCACGACTTTATCGCGAACTAGTTTTTGTAAATAAAATCGAATCATTTTAAATTAAGGTTTTAATACTGTCTTTGTAGATTGATGTATTAGATTATAAGTAATATTTAGCGTTCTATGCAACCGCTTTTTAGCGCGGCAAAACAACGCCCGTATCTTTCGCTATTTTTAACAATTCTTCGTTAATGACTAGCAGCTTTTCTTTTGACGACATCTTGGCGAAGCTAGCGCTCATCAAAGTTTTATTCGGCTTGCTATAAATAACATCGTATATTTCTTCAATATCGTTAGTAAGTGCCTGCAGCTCGCCTTCAACTCGCCCGAGTCGATTTTTGACCTCGCGCATCTCGCTTTCAATACCGTTAAGTCGATCCTTAACTTCGCGAATATCACTCTCAACACTGTCGAGCCGGCTTTTGACCTCGCGCATGTCGTTTTTCAAGCTAAATACATCTTCTTTCAGACCAGACACATCTTCTTTCAGCTTGGAGACATCTTCTTTCAATACAGATACATCCTCTTTCAGACCAGAGACATCTCTTTTTAGTTCCGATATATCTGCTTCAACTGCGTCAAATCGCGGTAGTACAATTGTCTCCAACGCTCCATTAACGCCTTCAACAATTGCTTCTTTAATCCATTGTTTGTCGTCATTAGTTAGTGCCATGCGCCCTCCTTAATTCATTATACCATGCCGTATTCATGTACAGACGAAGCGCTAAAAATTTAGAGTCATTTAAGTACAAACTTTTGTCGGCTATCAAAGCAAGATTCCCGCTGGCAAGAAATATGACACAATAGCTACGACTAGCAAAATCGCGTACCATATGTGCCGGTTGCCTGGGCGCTTTTCCCAGAGATAAACGGCCAGTGCTCCGCCAATTAGCCCCAGCGGAAAGGCTGATAGCGCTAAGCTGCCGATACTTAGAGGCACTTTGAATTTTATCCACAATGTGCCAGCAATCGTTACCGTGACTAGTTTTAGCAAATAGACGCCGTCAGGTTCGAACTTTTCGTTGCCGCGCCGGCTAAATACACGGTTGCGGGCGTATGTACGTTGTTTGTGCCGCTGTGAAGCCATAATTCAAGTATATCATAAGCGTCGTACTTCCCTGTTTTT
The DNA here is from genome assembly GCA_013333625.2 of Candidatus Saccharimonadota bacterium. GTDB lineage: Bacteria > Patescibacteriota > Saccharimonadia > Saccharimonadales > Saccharimonadaceae > Saccharimonas. Next base: position 5,675 of record JABCOL020000032.1, read on the forward strand.
CGCAACTCTCTAGCTGCTATTCTGGATTATTGTTGCTCTCATAGAAAAAGAAAAGACTCTCTCAGTGCCTGTAGAGTCTTTTCTTGCGCAAATAGCGAGATGCTGTTTACATTTTAATTTCGGCGTCAACGCCAGCTGGCAATGATAGATTTTGCAAGTTTTCGATGGTTTTTGGCGTAGCGTTAGAAATGTCAATCAAGCGCTTGTGTACGCGCATTTCAAATGTTTCGCCGCCCATTTTGTAGACGTGCGGGCTTTTCGTTACCGTATAAGTGCTGCGGCGAGTTGGCAGCGGCACTGGTCCGGCGACTGTTGCGCCAGTACGAATAGCGGTGTCGACGATTCGCTTAGCAGATTCATCAATAACTGTGTGGTCATACGCCTTGAGGCGGATGCGGATGGTGAGACCTTTATCTTCGGCCATTTTGTTACTCCTTTTACCTCGTAACCTCCGCTCGAATCGGTTTCGTTAGCGTCTGGCAGAGTTCTCGAGGCGATTAATTAATACGAACACTACTATAGCAATAATTTGCGTGAATTGCAAGAACTGCGCGAGCGATAAGATATGTTAAGATTTAATCTTGTCGGTGACCGCTAGTTGCAGACAATAAAAGCACCCCCGATAGTCCGGAGGTGCTTTCGGCAGTAACTTACAGAGTGTAAATTACTTGATGATGTTGGTCACCACGCCAGCGCCGACAGTACGGCCGCCTTCGCGGATAGCGAAGTCTTGACCTTTGTCCATAGCGATTGGGGCGAGCAATTTAACCTTGAAGGTCACTTGGTCGCCTGGCATAACCATTTCTTTGTCGGCTGGCAATTCAACTTCACCAGTCACGTCAGTGGTGCGGAAGTAGAACTGCGGCTTGTAGCCCTTGCTGAACGGCGTGTGGCGTCCACCCTCTTCTTTCTTGAGGATGTAAACCTCAGCCTCGAACTCGGTGTGCGGAGTCAGCGTGCCTGGAGCAACAATAACCTGACCACGCTCGATTTGTTCGCGCTCGATACCGCGCAGCAGCAAACCAGCGTTGTCGCCAGCTTGGCCCTGGTCGAGAGTTTTCTTGAAGGCTTCGATACCAGTTACGACCGAGCTCTGAGTTGGTTTTAGACCAACAATTTCGACTGGGTCGTTCAGTTTGATGACACCTTGCTCAATACGGCCAGTAGCCACGGTGCCGCGGCCTTTGATCGAGAAGACATCTTCGATTGGCATCAAGAATGGTTTGTCGAGATCGCGCTTTGGTAGCTCGAAGTAGTCGTCCATCGCCTTGACCAATTCCATGATAGCGTCTTCAGATTCTTTGTCGCCTTCGAGAGCTTTGGTGGCTGAGCCCTTGATGATTGGCGTATTGTCGCCGTCGTAGCCGTTCTTGGTGAGCAGTTCGCGAACGTCCATCTCGACCAATTCGACCAGCTCTGGGTCGGCCAAGTCCATCTTGTTGAGGAAGACAATAATCTTCGGTACGCCAACCTGGTGAGCCAACAATACGTGCTCGCGGGTTTGCGGCAATGGGCCGTCGTTGGCAGCTACCACGAGGATGGCACCATCGATCTGAGCAGCGCCGGTGATCATGTTCTTGACGTAGTCGGCGTGGCCTGGCATATCGACATGCGCGTAGTGGCGGTTCTCTGACTCGTATTCCTGGTGAGAGGTAGCAATAGTGATACCGCGTGCCTTTTCCTCTGGTGCGTTATCGATGTCCGCGTAGTCGCGCGCTTTATTCACGTCGCTTGGGAGCCGCTTAGCCAAAACGTGGGTAATGGCGGCGGTCAAAGTCGTCTTACCGTGGTCGACGTGACCCATGGTACCGACGTTGATGTGAGGCTTTGAACGGTCAAAGTCTGCCATAGAAGTAGTTCTCCTAACGTTAGTATTATGTTATTCACGACGCGAGCAATTATCGAAAGTGCTGCCACCTCGACAAAACGCGTCGCGCGTTATTTCTTATTATAGTTGAAAGCTCTGCGGGTGTAAAGTGGCTACTGGCGTAAACGCTTATCGATATGCCGGCAAACGATAAACAACCAAATAGCAGCCAGCAGTCCCAATATAGCTTCGATAATCACAAACCAGAAGCTTCGCAAGATGTAGCCCTGAGTTGCCAGAATTGCTGCAAAAATCGGAAAGCCGAATGACAACAGCCGCTCGCGCTGTGTCAAATAATTAAGGCTCGACGGTAAAGTCAGCATCATTAACACCATAGCGACAATTATCCCGCGCGAAAAAACAAAATGCGCTGCGTGCATAGTGTCATTCGGACAAAGCGCTACGCCAATCATACATACAGACAAAGTAATCATCAGCCAAGCTGACAATTTGGCGGTGCGCGATTGCTGAAGCTTAGCATAGCTTTGGGTCATGCAAATACCGATAGCAGTAAGTATCAATCCTGAGGCAAAAACACCAGTATTAAAAGCCAAAGCTGATTGGCGGTTGGTGCTAGTCTTGCCCAACCGGCTGAGGCTCCAGCTTGTCCAGTGCGAATCATCAGACAGCACGATTGAGATCATCACGCCAGAAGTTAAAATCACTACGTATAGCGCGCAGAGTACCTGCAAGCGATTACGCTTGTAAAATTGAACAGCTAGCTGGTAGCTCATATACCTATTATAGCAGCAAACGCGCCTTGGCGAGAGACGCGTTTACGTATTTAGCGAAGTTCTCGCTAGAGTTAATTATCAAACTACTTGTTGCGTTTTTCGATAATCTCGGCAGCAACGTTTGGCGGAACTTCCTCATAGTGAGCTAGCTCCATCGTCGATGCAGCACGGCCTTGGCTCATTGAGCGGATGTCTGATGTGTAGCCGAACATGTTGGCTAGCGGCACGATTGCTTTGATTAGTTTGGCGCCGCCCATTAGATCATCCATACTTTCGATGCGGCCGCGGCGGCTGTTGAGGTCGCCGATGATGTCGCCCATGAATTCCTCTGGGGTAGTGACTTCTACTTTCATGACTGGCTCGAGCAAGACTGGATTGGCTTGTTTGATACCAGCGCGGGTCGCGATATGCGCTGCCAAGCTAAACGCCAGCTCGCTAGAGTCAACGTCGTGGTACGAGCCATCGTAGAGGGTTGCCTTGACATCGACTACTGGGTAGCCAGCAATAACGCCGCCGTCTAGAGTCTCGCGGATGCCTTTTTGTACAGCTGGGCGATACTCTTGCGGTACCACGCCGCCTTTGATTTCGTCGATGAATTCAAAGCCTTTGCCTGGCTCGTTCGGCTCAAAGCGTACCCAAACATCGCCGTATTGGCCGCGGCCGCCAGATTGCTTGGCGTGCTTGCCTTGAACCTCGGCGGTACCTTTGATGGTTTCGCGGAAGGCAACCTGCGGTTCGCCGACATTAGCTTCAACATTGAACTCTCGCTTCATGCGGTCAATTAGAATCTCGAGATGCAACTCGCCCATGCCCGACATAATCGTCTGCCCGGTCTCTTCATCGGTGTGAATGCGGAAGGTTGGGTCTTCCTCAGCGAGGCGCTGCAAAGCAATGCCCATCTTCTCTTGGTCGGCTTTGGTCTTTGGCTCGACAGCAATTGATACCGGCGGTTCTGGGAACTCAATAGACTCCAGAGCGATTGGATGACTCAATTCAGCTAAAGTATTACCGGTGAAAGTATTTTTCAGCCCGACCACTGCAGCAATATCGCCGGCGCCAACACTATCGATTTCTTCGCGTTTGTCGGCGTGCATTCGGACGATGCGGCCGATACGCTCTTTCTCGCCAGTGGTGGTGTTAAGGACGTAGCTGCCAGCTTTCAGTACGCCAGAGTAGACGCGGATGAAGATTAGCTTGCCGACGAACGGATCAGCGGCAATCTTGAAGGCTAGCGCAGCCATTGGTTCTTTGTCGCTTGGTTTGCGGCCGACTTCGTCGCCAGTTTTTGGATTTTTGCCCCAAATTTCGTCGACGTCGAGCGGACTTGGCAAGTAATCTGCCATCAAATCAAGCAGTTTTTCGACAATCACGCCGCGGCCGTCGCCGCCAGTTACCAAATAGAAGTCGCCAGCTAGTACGCGTTTGCGCAGCGCACTCTTGAGTTCGTCGATGGTAATTGCTTCCTCGCCCTCGTCGAAGAACTTCATCATCAGGCCGTCGTCGGCCTCGACCGCATTTTCGACCAGTAGGCTGCGCGCATGCTTGGCTTTTTCGAGCATGTCAGCCGGAATCTCGCCAACCTTTAGCTCGTGGTCGGTGTAATCATCATAAGTATAAGCCTTCATATCGATCAGATCGACCACGCCGCAAACATCTTTTTCAAAGCCAATTGGCAAGTGGATCGGGAACGCTTGCTTGCTGAGGCGGTTGTGGATTGATTCGACAGATTTGTAGAAGTCGCCGCCAGTCTGGTTGATTTTGTTGATGAAGCAGATGCGCGGTACGTTGTATTTGTTGGCCTGGCGCCAGACAGTTTCGCTTTGCGCCTCGACGCCCATTTTGCCGTCGAAGACAGTAACAGCGCCGTCGAGCACGCGCAAGCTGCGCTCCACCTCTGCCGTAAAGTCGATGTGTCCTGGCGTATCGATAATATTAATCTTGTGGCCTTTCCAGAAGCAAGTCACCGCCGCCGAGGTAATAGTGATGCCCCGCTCTTTTTCCTGCGCCATCCAGTCGGTGGTGGCGCCGCCGTCATCACCCTTGACGGTACCGATTTTATGCGTCAAGCCAGTACGGTACAAAATACCCTCAGTGGTGGTTGTTTTACCGGCGTCGATATGGGCAATAATGCCGATATTTCTAAAGTTTTGTAATGGAACGGTTGCTGCCATTGTTTTTCCTCTATTAAGTTGATTTGTCGAGATTCTTGGTTATTTTTTGGCACCAAAAAACTACTCTTAACGACAATTATATCAGATAATTTACAAAAATGATAGCTAAGTTTAACTTTCGCAAAACCGCTCCTATGTATAGTGTAGGAGCGGTTCTATGGTTGCGTGAAAAGAAACGATTAGCTGCGAGCAAAATGAGCAAAAGCGCGGTTGGCTTCGGCCATTTTGTGAGTGTCTTCTTTCTTCTTGAAGGCAATACCAGTTTCGTTGCAGGCGTCAACGATTTCTGTCGCTAAGCGCTTGCTGTACGGCATACCGCTTTTACTGCGGGCAGCTTGCACTAACCAGGTAAAGGCAAAGTGCTGCTGACGATGGCCTTGAATCGGAAACGGAATTTGGTAGTTAGCACCGCCAACGCGGCGAGACTTAACCTCGAAAGCTGGGCTGATATTGTTAATCGCCTTTTCGAAAACCTCTAGCGGTTCCTCGCTCTTGAGGGTTTTGGCAGCTTGCGCTAGAGCATCATAGACAGCTCGCTCGGCCACTAGCTTCTTGCCGTTGAGCATTGATTTGTTGATGAGGCGCTGCACCAAAATCGACTGGTATTTGCGATCTGGCTGCAATTGGCGCTGGAGCTTTTTGGTAACTTTGCGAGGCATGATTACTTATCCTCCTTCTTGGTGCCGTATTTACTACGGCCTTGTTTGCGTTTGGATACGCCTTGCAAGTCAAGCGCACCGCGAACGACATGATAGCGCACACCCGGCAAGTCTGGCACGCGGCCGCCGCGAACTAGCACCACGGCGTGTTCTTGCAGGTTGTGGCCTTCACCGCCGATATAAGCCCAAACCTCGTGGCCGTTAGTCAGGCGAACGCGGGCGACTTTGCGCAGCGCCGAGTTCGGCTTCTTTGGCGTTTTGGTGGTAACTTTGACACAAACGCCGCGTTTGAGCGGTGCGTTTTGGTTGTAATAGCGCACCTTGAGGGCATTGTGGATACGGCCTAGCGCCGGCGACTTCGACTTTTTGCTAGCCGTCTGGCGAGGTTTGCGTACCAGCTGATTGATAGTTGGCATTCAACTTCTCCTAATTACGATGATAATAAACGAGCTTGCTAAAGGCTCATGGCGCAAGCGGCAATGCAGCAAACATCCGCTCGCATCTCGAGAGTCACAGCATTATCACACCGATAACCCCGCTTCACCCGAGAGAAACTCTATATTCTATTATAGCAAAAAACCTATTAAAAAGCAAGGTTTGCTCGTCTTCTGGACGACGGAGTCAGGAATGAACCCAACTAGTGATGATTGGATAAAAAGTTCGCTTTCGTCGTTTCCGACTCATCAGCATAGATACGCATCTATGGAGCGAATGCGACAAGCAGATGGTGATATAGAGAAACACGATGTCAAGACGACATCAATTTCTCAGATATCGTCTGCTCGCCGCATTCGCGGAGGTCACTCAGCGGTGACGTACCAGACGGAGTTCCAGCTGCCGTCAACCTTATAGGGCGTGATACCCAGGTCGGCGGCGAAGACCTTCGTGTGGTACGGTTCGTCTCCAAGCTTCACAATGGGGACGATCGGCTCCTTGTCTCTGTTGATAATCTTACTCGCCACGATGGCGGAGAAGCTGCTATTGAGCCAAGAGAGTCGACCCACGTAGTGGACCCGGATCCTCTTTCCGACATGAAGGTCGGACAGTCTCAGTGCTCGCGGGTGGAGCGGGTTACGGTCCCGCTTCTGTCGCGCCCGCGGCGGGACGTCGACGACCCTGGTCTCGATGACCAGGTCGGTGGTGTTGACGCTGCTCGGCAGCGGCATCTCATCGACGGCGATGATCTCGCCGTTGCCGTTCTTGATCGTGACGATGATGTGTCTCATCGTCGTCTCCTTCCTTCTTCCTCGCGGCGAATGCCACCCGCCTCCGTCTGGAGGGCAAGGCTACGTGTAATCTCTTATATCACACGAGACGAGGTCTCGACCGTCAAAGCATAATATATATTTCTACTAGCTCTCTTCCCAAATATTTCCTTTGTCCGCCAAGATCTCATCTCGTGTTTGCCTGCTTGTCAAAGTACGCTTTCAGACAAGGATTTGCTCAACTTGTCAATGAAAGCTGATATATATATATCACATATGAACGCGCATGTCAATAGATTTAGGCAATTTTATCGAATTTTATGCAAAAAAGCGCAAAAATAACGACAAACAAGCATTTTCGCCTGTTTGCGATGTTTGTAGCTGCGGATAAACTTAACTCTATATTTATACATATTTATAAATAGGAGTTGAGGTAAATGATAGCAAGAGCTATTTGTCGTCGCTACTTGATTTCTTGTCGTTTCGAATAAACCATCGAATCAAAGCGATAGCGGCTACTACGGTTGCAATTATTACTATATACGGTATAGCTACGGTGATATAGGTTATGATGATTTCTTCACTCATAGTTATATTGTTTAATTAATATTGTCTACATGTCAATACTTTCGCCGTATTTTTTGTACTAAACTTGAACCGCTATCGCATTAAAAACGCAAGCAATATAGTATAATAAACGTATGAATCCGCTAAATGACAATGATATCCAATACGCTGGCCACCCTGAACAGGCGCCGCGTCCTGATCCGTTAGTGCCAGAACCGCAGCGCCGGCCGCCGCGCGACCCATTCCGTAAATTCCGCCTGATTATGATTGGCGCTGGTGCCGCCGCTGTTTTAGTGATTGTTGTTGCGATCGTGGTAATGACGCTCGCTCGCTCGTCAACAGTCAAAACAGATGAAAAGAAAAAAACTGACGAGACCAAGGTGGCTCACTTGACTGCTGCCGAAACCATCAAGCACGTCAACGTTTATTTCAAAGGCAAGGAAAAAGCCAAATCGTCAATCACTACTCCAGTAAGAGTCAAAGGAAGAAAATTCTACACCGTAGTGCCCGACCTCGACCAAGTTCAGAGTTTGGCCGGTTACGTTCCTAAGGATAAATCAACTTCGCAGCGCGAATCAATCGAGAAAAATATGGATTACGATGGTTTTACCCGCAAGGTTTTTTCGGAGGGTAGCAGAGCAAATTATTTAGCTGATTTCACGCGTGACGATGTCACTTGCCAGCTGAGTACCGATATTTCGCAGCGCGACAAGCTCGGCGATTGGATGGAGATTCGCTGTCTCGACACTAAAGTTTACGCTGAATACGCTGAAGCGCAGCAGCCGGTCGTTTCGGTCTATACTCCAGCCGTGAGCGCTGCCGGACAGTACGGTTTCATCGGTAAGCCAGCTCCGTTCAAGGGCGCGTTGAAAGGTTACCAGCTGCTAGAAATTCCAGTCAGCACAGTGTTGTATCAGCGAATGACTGCGCCTGACAATCTAGGATTATTCTATCAGACGCCAGACGGCTTGTGGCACTATTTCCAAGATCGTAACCGCAACATACTGGTCGCTTGCACCCTTTACAATAACCGCGAATTACGGATGGCCTACGCTGACCAAAAGTGCCAGCCGATTGGCGGTAGTACTAAAGATACGGTGACATATTCTGGCAAACGAGATTAGGTCTCGCCTTATTCTGGCTGTTGGAATATGCAAAGATACAGCGCGCCAAAAATTTAGCTGCAAAAATAATTACCGCTCATCTATGTGAGCGGTAATTATAGTTTAAGCGGGTCTACCTATGATTCGGCATCGACATCTGGCGTAATGTCGTCGGCCTCCTCGTCAACGCTTTCGGCGTACTCGTCGGCTGGTGAGTCATCCTCGCTAGTGTCGAGCGAACGGACGCCTGTACCCACCGGAATCTTGCGGCCAATGATGACGTTTTCCTTCAGGCCGTGCAAGTGGTCGGCGCGGCCGCTGGTGGCAGCACTGATTAACACGCGGGTAGTATCCTGGAAGGACGCGGCGCTTAGCCACGAATCGCTCCAGATACTTACCTTGGTGATACCCAAGAGCATTTGCGCGTATTGCGCTGGCTCTTTACCATTAGCGACCAAAGTCTTATTCTCGGCAACGACGCGCGCTTTCGAAACGATATCGCCCATAACAAAGTCGCTGTCGCCTGGGTCTTCGATCTGGACGCGGCTAAACATCTGGCGAACAATGATCTCGAGATGCTTGTCAGCCACGTCTTGGCCTTGCGCGGCGTAGATGCGCAACACTTCGTTGATGATATAGCGCTGAGTTGCCTCGGTGCCCTTCAAACGCATCAGGTCGTGCAAGTTGAGGGAGCCGATCGTCAAGCGGTCGCCTGCTTCGACATGATCGTTGGCTGACACTACTAGCTGCGCAGTGCCCGGAATCTCGTAGCGGACTGGAGCGGCGGCGTTAGCGGCAATGACGATAGTGTCTTCGGCAGCTTCGACAACGCCGTCGAATGGCGCTACTAGCGAACGGCTATTATCGAGACCTTCGGCAAGGATATCGCCAGCCTTGACGCTAGAGCCGTCTTGCAATAGCGGTTTGCGGCCTTCGAGCGGCAAGCGTTCAACGCGGCCAGCCTCTGGCGTGACCTGGACGATATATTTCTTGCCGTCTTCCCAGACGTCGACAATACCAGCCACCTCAGTGATGTAAGCTTGACCCTTCGGATTGCGCGCTTCGAAGAGTTCCTCGACGCGCGGCAGACCCTGAGTGATGTCGCTACCGGCCACGCCAGAGTTGTGGAAGGTACGGAGCGTTAGCTGAGTACCTGGCTCGCCAACCGACTGAGCAGCGATAACGCCAACTGGTTGAGCCGCGCCAACTAGCTCGTTAGTTGCCATATCGATACCATAGCTGCGGCGCGGAATACCCTCGAGATTGTTGGTCGAGAGGATCGACTGAATCTTGACCTCGTTGATATTAGTGTCGGCTTCGATTTTGTTGGCGATTTCGCGGGTAATCAACTCGTTAGCGCCGATATAGCCTGGCACAGCATCACGAGTATAGCGTCCGTACAAGCGATTACCGAAGCTAATCATCGTTTCTTCAGTCTCTGAACGATAAATCATGTAGCCCTCGTCGTCACCCTCTTCGTCCTCAACAGTGAAGACATCTTGCGAGACATCGACCAAGCGGCGCGTTAGGTAGCCTGAGTCGGCTGTCTTTAGCGCGGTATCGATCAAACCTTTACGCGAACCGCGGGTAGCGACGAACGATTCCAAGCTCGACAAACCACGGGTGTAGTACGAGCGAATTGGCAGCTCAATTTCGCGGTTGGCGGCGTCGACCTGGATACCAATCATGGCGCTAGCTAGCTTAACGTTGCTGATATCACCGCGGGCGCCTGAGTTAACCATAATCGAAATGCTAGTGTCGATGTGGTGCAAGTTGTCTTGGAGCAACTTAGTAACTTGATTGTCAACCTTGCGCCAAGCTGCTACCGTCAAATTGTAACGCTCGTCGTCGGTGATCAAACCCTGGTCGTATTGGTCGGCAATTAACGCGGCATGTTTGTCGCCTTCCTGGATTATCTCCTCGGTTTGATCAAGGTGGACATAGTCGTCCTTACCAGTCGATACTGCGGCCACGGTGGCGAAGCGGAATGCCAAGCCCTTCATACGGTCAGCCGTCTTGGCGGTCTCTTCGGCGCCATAACGATCAAAGATTTGCGCCAGAACTTTCTTCAGCTCTTTCTTGGTCTGGACGTTATTGTTGTAAGGAAAATCGTCCGGCAAGATTTCGTTAAAGAAGACGCGGCCCAGCGTGGTATTGTGAATCTCGCCCTTGGCGCGAACCCGAATCGGGCTTTGCAGGTGAAGCCGGCCCATGTCGTAAGCCAACTCGGCGTCGCGGCTATTGGCAAAGACAGCGCGATGCTCGGTCTGGACGCTCGGCTTTTCGTAGGTCAAGTAGTAGTTGCCGAGCACGATATCCTGGCTGATGCTAAGCACCGGGCTGCCATCGGCTGGTTTAAGCAAGTTGTTAACAGCGCTCATCAGCTCGCGAGCTTCAGCCTGAGCGTCGTCAGACAACGGCAAGTGGACAGCCATCTGGTCGCCGTCAAAGTCAGCGTTGAAGCCGGCGCAGACTAGCGGATGCAGCTGAATCGCCTTGCCCTCGACTAATTTCGGCTGGAAAGCTTGGATACTCAAACGGTGCAGGCTTGGTGCGCGGTTAAGCAAGACGTACTTACCCTTGATGACCTCGTCGAGTGCGTCCCAAACCACTGCTTCGCTCGACTCGATCAGACGAGTAGCGCTGCGGATATTATGCGCGTAATCATGCTCAATCAGCCAGCTGATGACAAATGGTTTAAACAGCTCGATCGCCATTTGCTTTGGCAAGCCGCACTGATTGATTTTAAGCTTTGGACCAACGACAATTACCGAACGGCCAGAGTAGTCGACACGTTTACCGAGCAGGTTCTGGCGGAAGCGGCCTTGTTTGCCCTTGAGCATATCGCTGAGACTCTTCAAGCGCCGGCGGTTGCCAGTGGCATTGACAGCCCGGCCGCCGCGCGCTGATGAATTATCAATCAAGCTATCGACAGCTTCTTGCAGCATGCGTTTTTCATTACGCTGAATCACTTCTGGCGCATTCAACTCGATCAGTTTCTTGAGGCGATTATTACGGTTAATGACGCGGCGATAAAGATCGTTCAAGTCGCTCGTCGCGAAACGGCCGCCTGCCAGCGATACCATCGGCCGCAGGTCTGGCGGGATCACCGGTAGAACCGTCATGCACAGGCTCGACGGCTTGATGCCAGCTGCTTGCATGCCTTCTAGGACCTTAAGTCTTTTTAGTAATTTTTTCTCGCGCTGGCCCCTGGCGTCCTCGGATTCTTGTTGTAAATCAGCGATTAGTTTATCGAGGTCGATTTCGTCGAGCATTGCCTTGAGCGCGGTGCCGCCCATGGCTATCTCGATTAATTCTTCATAAGCTTCCGGCAAGTTGCGATAATCAGTTTCGCTCATTAGCGCGTGCTTTTGCAAGCTTTCCAGCTGCGATTTCTTGGTGGTAAATTGATTTTCTAGTTCTTCAAGCTCTTTGCTCTGTTCTTCGGCTAAAGCCTTGACGTCAGCGCCGTCAGCGCCAGCTTCGCGTTCGTAGCGAATTTTGATAGCGGCGCGAGCAGCTTCAGTCTCGGCTTCGAGATCGGCTAGTAATTGGTCGCGTTTCTCTTCGTCAACCTTCAGAATTACGTACGTAGCAAAGTAAGCAATCCGTTCGAGATTACGTACTGTGATACCCAGCAGCAAGCTCATAGCGCTTGGCGTGCCGCGCATAAACCAGATGTGCGCTACTGGAGCGGCCAATTGAATGTGGCCCATGCGCTCGCGGCGGACAATTGATTTGGTGACCAGTTCGCCGTTTTTATCGACTGCAGCTTCGCGCGAACGTACGCCCTTGAGCTTGGAATCATGCGGATTGATATCCTTGACTGGACCAAAGATTCGCTCGCAGAACAAGCCGTCGCGCTCTGGCTTTTGGGTGCGATAGTTAATCGTTTCCGGCTTAGTGACTTCGCCGTGGCTCCACTTTAGGATATCTTCCGGGCTGGCAACCACCAAGCGCACTGCGTCAAAATCTGCGATACCAGATGTCGAGACTACTCGTGCCATCTTACGCCTCCTCCTCTTCGTTATAGTTTGTATCGTCGTAATTATCGTAATCGCTTTCCTCTTCCGAGATTTGGCCGTCATCGTCAATATCACGCACGCTCATGCCGTCGTCGATATTGCCGATACCGTCAGATTCGTCAAGATAAGTTTCTTCGTCATCGTCGTCGGAATTATCACTGCCATTGTTATCGTCGCTCGCTGGCACGGTTTTATCAGCCGGACCGCTAGTAGCGATGAGATTTTCGGCGTCGATATTGTTGGTGTGTTCGTCGACCAGATCGACGCGCAACCCCAAACCTTGCAGTTCCTTCACCAAAACATTAAAGCTTTCTGGTAACTTCGGGCCGGTGATGACGTCGTGCTTGATAATTGACTCGTAAGCTTTAGCACGGCCGTAAACGTCGTCGGACTTGATAGTCAGCATTTCCTGCAAAGTAGTCGCTGCACCGTAAGCTTCTAGCGCCCAAACCTCCATCTCACCGAAGCGCTGGCCGCCGTTTTGCGCCTTACCGCCGAGCGGCTGCTGAGTGACCATGGTGTACGGGCCGGTCGAGCGGGCGTGAATCTTGTCGCTGACCATGTGGTGCAGCTTAATCATATGCATCACACCAACTGTAGTACGCTCCTCAAAAGCTTCGCCGCTGCGGCCGTCGAAGAGCTGGCTCTTGCCGTCCTTGGCAAAGCCGGCTTTCTCGAGTTGTTCCTCAGTAGTTTCATTGCTGACACCGTTAAATGGCGGCGTAGCGACTTTGTAGCCGAGAGCGCGGGCAGCCATGCCCAAGTGTGTCTCGAACAGCTGGCCCAAGTTCATACGGCTTGGCACGCCTAGCGGGTTAAGCACTACATCTACCGGCGTACCGTCGGCCAAATATGGCATATCCTCGACTGGCAAAATACGCGCTACCACGCCCTTGTTGCCGTGGCGTCCCGCCATCTTGTCGCCGACGCTGATTTTGCGTAGTTGCGCGACGTAAATCTGGATCTGCATTAGCACACCAGCCTTTAATTCGTGGCCGTTTTCGCGGCTGAAAATCTTGACGCCGACAACTTTGCCGCCGCCAGCATTATTCATACGCTGCGAAGTATCGCGTACGTCCTTAGCTTTTTCGCCGAAGATAGCGCGCAGCAAGCGCTCCTCAGAACTCAGCTCTTGCTCGCCCTTTGGCGTAATCTTACCAACCAAGACATCACCGGCGCGTACTTCAGAACCAACCTGTACGATACCGTCTTCGTCGAGGTGGCGCAAACTGTCTTCTGATACATTCGGGATATCGCGAGTGACAATCTCTGGGCCAAGCTTAGTTTCGCGGACTTCAACTGAATAATCCTTAATATTGACCGAGGTCAGCGTATCGTCTTCGACCAAGCGGCGGCTGATGACGATGGCATCCTCCATATTGTAGCCGCCCCACGGCATGAAGGCCACCAGCAAGTCTTTACCGAGTGCCAATTCGCCGTCAGCGATTGACATGCCCTCGATCAAGATATCGCCCTTAGCGACCTGCTCGCCGCGCTGGACTCGAACTTTCTGGTTGATGCAGCGATCGTCATTGCTCTTGGTGAAATGAATTAAATCATATTTTTTGACGCCGTCAGCGTACTTGACTTCGATGCTATCACCATCAGCACGGATAACTTCGCCGTCAGCTTCAGCGACAACCAGTTGGCTGGAATCGCGAGCAATATTAGCCTCGATGCCAGTACCGACAGTTGGCGACTGCGGCTGCAATAGCGGCACTGCCTGACGTTGCATGTTCGAGCCAGTCAAAGCGCGGTCGACGCGGTTTTTCTCGATGAATGGCACCAGGCTAGCAGTCGAGCCGAGGATTTGCTTGTGCGAAGCGTCAATCAACGTCACTTCCGAAGCATCGACGCGGGCTGGCTGCAAGAATTTGCGAGCCGAAACACGCGGACTTTTCAGATTGTTATTCTCGTCGAGCTTGACGCCAGCGTCGGCAATCACTTCGTTGACTTCTTGAGAAGCATCGAGATAAACAACTTCGTCGGTAACATGGCCGCCAACAACCTTGAGGTATGGTGTCTCGATGAAGCCATATTCGTTAATCCGCGCATAAGTCGCCAGGTTCAACACCAAACCGATGTTAGCGCCCTCTGGCGTCTCGACCGAACAGATTCGTCCGTAATGTGTCGGGTGGGCATCGCGCACTTCGAAGCCGGCACGCTCGCGGCTCAAGCCGCCTGGCCCCATTGAACTCAATCGACGCTTGTGGCTAAGCTCCGAAATCGGGTTGACCTCGTCGAGCAGCTGGCTGAGCTGGCTAGAAGCAAAGAATTCGCGCACCGCTGCCACGACCGGGCGGGCGTTAATCAACTGGCTTGGCGTGACATTCTCGAGATCAGACATTGACATGCGATCCATAGCGTTGCGCTGCATGCGCAGCATGCCAACGCGGAACTGGCGCGCCACTAGTTCGCCTACCAGCTTGATTCGCCGATTGTCGAGCGCGTCAATATCATCGCCTGGCTCTTGAGTGTTATTCATGCGGATCAATTCGCGGATAATAGCCACCAAGTCGCTCTTTTGCAAAGTACGATTCTCAGCAATATTTGGCACATCTAGCCCCAAACGCTTGTTCATCTTGTAACGGCCGACACGACTGTAGTCAAAGCGTTTGAAGTCAAAGAACATCCGTTCAATCATCTGGCGCGCGTTATCGGTCGTCGCCAGGTCGCCCGGGCGCAAGCGGCGGTAGACTTCAATCAAGGCCTCGTTGACGCCATGAGCCGGATCTTTCTCGAGTGTAGCCTCAATATATTTGATATCGCCAGTATCAATATCTTCAAATAATTCTTTGATCTCAGATACTTTACTGTAGCCGAGTGCTCGCAGAAATGTCGTTACGGCAATTTTGCGGCGGCGATCGATCTTGACGTAGATAGCGCCGCTAGCGCTGGTCTCGAACTCCAACCAAGCACCGCGGCCCGGAATCAACTTAGCGCTGTA
Organism: Candidatus Saccharimonadota bacterium; assembly: GCA_013333625.2. Classification (GTDB taxonomy): domain Bacteria; phylum Patescibacteriota; class Saccharimonadia; order Saccharimonadales; family Saccharimonadaceae; genus Saccharimonas. The sequence goes on from JABCOL020000032.1 coordinate 20,953, forward strand.
TAGACTGCGCCCAGCACCCTTTTCGGCAGTGTAGAAGACGCCCGCCGAACGAATCAGCTGGCTAACAACTACGCGTTCGGTGCCGTTGATAATAAACGTTGCCCGGTCAGTCATCCATGGGTAATCGCCTAGATAGATTTCTTGTTCTTTGACCTCGCCAGTCACCTTGTTGGTCAGTTCGACCGTTACCGACAGCGGCGCTTCAAACGTCAGATTATTCTCTTTGGCGAATTTCTCGTCGTTTTTTGGATCCTCAAATTTGTAATCCTTGAATCGTAATTCAAGTTTTTGGCCGGTGTAATCCTCGATTGGGTTGAGTTCTGCGAAGATCTCGCTTAGGCCCGTCTCGACGAAATCTCTCCATGATTCCTTTTGATGAGCCAAGAGGTTCGGCACCTCGACCGCTGTGTCATCATTGGTGAAGAAGACACGTTTGACCGGGGTGTGCTGCGCCGTTGTTGCTTGTGGCATAGTACTCCTGCTTGATGGTTAAGTTTGATGAAACCGCACTAGGGTAGTGATTCCCGCTTGCGATTGGCGCCGAAGCTTTACTAAATGTAGATACCGCATACCAAAAACGCCGCGCCACAGGCGCAGTACACAACCAACCCACATTACACAATCTTCATTAGCTCTAATTATAATCGCGTGAAGCTGCTAAGTCAAGAGTTTTGGCGATAAAAATAAGGAAAATCCCCGCCAGTTTTACCCGGCGGGGCGGCTAGGGACGGCTCCCCCTAGCTGGAGTCGGACTCAACAGAAGAGTCCGGAATTGTGTGCAGCCTGCGCCAGAGACGGCGTGACTCTATTGCAAGCCGGATTGATGTCAACAACGTAATCCCGGCTACCATCATAACGATAGCTCCTGGGATAACCCAGAAACTATCCATAGCCAGTAGTTTAAAGCCACTAGCGACGATGGTTACACCGTAGGACAACGACCCCACTATCACTAGAGACTCGTTTGTCACGCGCATTTGCGCGTAAACGGTGGTCTCCGTGTACGGAATCCCGTTGATCTGGCGGCGCACCAAATGCGCCGCTACCATAATTCCTGTGCCAAAAGAGCATGACACCAGGATAATGGTTTCGATGATTTTGGTCATTTTCTCTTTCACCTCCTTAGGTAGAAAACAACCAAACCACATATAATTATATATATCACGACATCTCTCAAAATGCGACTTTTGCTTCGAAATCACAATTCTGCTAAAACCATCGCCGTTATCGTGCGGCTGTCAAACTAGTCAACAGCTTCTTCAGCGGATTATTTTCCAGATTTCCCTGGTTTGCTGTCTTTGTTGTTTTTGTGGCCGATTACTTCATCGACTACGCCGTATTGCAGCGCTTCGTCGGCGCTCATCCAGTAGTCGCGCTCCATGTCAGCTTTGACTTTGTCAAGTTTCTGGCCAGTGTTGCCAGCTATGATTTTCGCTAACCGCTCTTTTAACTCTATCGCCTCGCGCAGGCTGATTTCTTGGTCGGTCACCTTGCCGTGAGTACCGCTCGACGGCTGGTGAATCATCACCCGGGCATTCGGCAGCAAATAGCGCTTGCCCTTGGCGCCGCTACTAAGCAAGAAAGCGCCCATGCTAGCCTGCAGCCCGATACCGATCGTCTGGACGTCAGGCTTGATATATTGCATAGTATCATAAATCGCCAAGCCATCGTACACCACGCCGCCCGGGCTGTTAATGTAAAGCTGGATGTCCTTTTCGGGATCTTCGTTAGCTAAGTGTAGCAGTTGCGCCACGATGACGTTAGCCGTGGCTTCGTTGACTTCCTCGCCCAAGAAAATGATGCGATCCTCGAGCAAGCGCGAATAAATGTCGTAACCGCGCTCGCCATCGCGCGTGCGGACGATCACGTTGGGTACTAAGTAATTCGATGATTTCATAGTTTAATTGTAGCGTACTAATTAGCACTCGTCAAGGCAGAGTGCTAATAAACTTGCTATTTAACGCGAAATGTAGTATAATAAAAAGATGGACGGCGCAATCCCGCGCTGTCTAGTCTTTTTTGGCAGTATTTTATACCATATCCAAAATACCCCGCTTACGCTAGCGAGGTATTTTTTTGGCAGGCTATCTGCTATTTGCTTGCCGCTTCTGATTTCTTTGCTTTGGTGCTAGATTTCTTGCTAGCTGGTTTCTTGGCGGCTGGTTTGCCGTCTTTGTTATCTTTGCCGGCCTTAACAGTCTTGCCCGCCTTGCTTTTGTCGGCTTTCGCAGTTTTAGCTTTCTTGGCCTCTGGAGTATTTAGCTCAACCAATTTATCAACGGTCTTTTCGGTGATCAAACGGTTGGCGATTTCGCGCTGAGCTTCTGGCTGGTCGAAATGTTTAGCCATTTCGGCATTGTTGGCATATTGCTGTTTGTAGGCATTGATGTGCGCTGCCAGCTCGTCGGCGGTCGCTTCGATTGCCAGCTCTTTACTTAGCTCGGCTAGTACTAGTCCAGCTTTGATGCGCGCTTCGGCTGTATCGTTAGCTTCTGCTTCGACCCAAGCGTCGCGGTTGGCAAACCGGCGCGATTCGTAGTATTGATCCAGCGTCATGCCGCGGTACCGCAAATTTTGCACCAAATCCTGCTCCAGCGAGCGGATCTGATCTTGACGCAGTACGTCTGGCACAGCCACATCGCTGGCTGCCACTAATTGTTTGACCAAATCGTCTTTCAATTCGTCTAACGCTTGGCGCTCTTGCTGCGCAGTGATTTCGGCTTCAATATCTTGGCGCAAATCGTCCATTGAAGTATAAGGGCCGGCCTTGGCCGCGAACTCGTCATTCAGCTCGGGCAATTCTATCTTGTTGACTTTCTTGACAGTTGTTTCAAATACTACGTCAGCGCCCGCCAAATCTTTGGCATGATAATCTTTCGGGAATTGCAGGGCAACGTCCTTTTTATCGCCCGCTTTGAGGCCAACTAGCGCTTCTTCAAAACCTGGGATAAAAGCGCTGCTACCGAGAGTCAGCGGATAGTCTTTGCCAGTGCCGCCCTGGAAAGCTTCGCCGTCGCGCTTACCAACGAAGTCAATAATAACCTCGTCGCCGTCTCGCGCTGCTTCGATGGTTTCGGTCTTTTCAGCCAAACCTTTACGAATGCGTTCGATTACTTCTTCGACATCTTTTTTGTCAATCTTGATTGCCTTTTTGGTTGCTTTGAGTTTCTTGTAATCGCCAAGCTTAACCTCAGGCATGATATCAGCCTCAGCGGTAAATTCCAGTGTCTCGCCAGGTACGAACTTCTTCAACTCGACTTCTGGGCGATCAAGTACTTGCAGTTTGTTGCTCAGGAACGCCTCGGCGACAGCGCGATTAATTGCGTCCTCTAATGTCTCTTGGCTAAGCGTGTGCGGGTCGGCGTGCTTTTTGACTACCGTAATCGGCACGTGTCCCTGGCGGAAACCATTAACTTTGATATTTTTAGCCATTCGCTTGAGCGCAACTTGCTCTGCTATCTCGAGCTCTGGCTGGCCTGCCGCTACCGTTACCAGGACGCGGGTGGCCGATAATTTCTTCACAGTCGTCTTCATAACGACGTATTATAACAGATTATACCCGGGCTGGCTATTTTGGACAAACTACAAGATATCTGACAAATCGAAAACATCGTCGTCTTCGTCGTACTGCTGATGATGACGGCGATCGCTGACAGCGGTCACTACCCGCTCGAAGCTGACTTGCTGTTCGCTGTTTTCGCGAATATTTTGCAGGTTATACAAGCCCTTGGCGACAGACTGCTCATCAACCGTCATCACATAGCGGACGCGCTTTTTGATAGCTTCTTTGACCTGGCGGTCA
>JABCOL020000033.1 GCA_013333625.2 Candidatus Saccharimonadota bacterium
GTCGCTGATGACAGAACAGCACATCAGAAAAACGCTTGAGCAGACACTGAAGAACAGCACCACCATTGAATGCACCACAGACCCCTCTTCTACTCAAGTCATAGATCACAAAGAATACGGCAATACAGTAGGAATCGCCTATATAACGGTCAGCTGCGAGGTCGGCAGAGCGAAGTTCGTCACTAAAGCTCGCCTGACTGTTGGCAAGAATGATGGACTGGCGCGGTTTATCGCCATCAGCACAGATGGTAACGTCTGGGAAAAGAACGCTCAAGCCTTTGAAGCCATGTTAAATAACGTCTCAGAAGTTGGCGATGAGAGATATGTATAAATTGGTTTATGGCAGGAATTTTGCTCATCAAAAAACCAGCCGAAGCTGGTGATGATCTCTGGTACGGATGAGAGGACTTGAACCTCCACGTTCTTGCGAACACTAGCACCTGAAGCTAGCGCGTCTACCAATTCCGCCACATCCGCGCATGGTTTGGATTGCACAGCTAATTATACGACACCAATGGCTGATGCGCAAGAGATTTGAGTCTATGATTTCGTGCGACACCACAAGTTGAGCTCGTCAGCCAGTTCTTTGGCCGGGACTTCTTTCTTGATGTCGGGCATCAAGATGTTGGCTGGGTCGAAAATGTGTTTGATTTGAGAATAAATGGCTGTTTCGTCTGGCGAGACGGTTGCTTGCATCAAGCCAGCTTTTAGGCGACCATCGCCGTAGCGACCGGCAACATTGCCGCGGCTTTCGGCAACTAACTTAGCAATCTCTGGAATTAATTTTAATAGTACTCGACGTTCGCTCACTTTGTGTAAGTTGAAGACTGGCAGCAAATCGACGTAGCCATTGACCGCGTCCACAACAACTGGCAGCGCCAGCTTGGTCTCAGCTTCCACTTTGCGTAGTTCGCTCAGAAAGCCGTCCAATCGCTCCAACGGTAGCCATAGTCCTGAAAATACCGCTGGACAGGTTGCACGTTCTTCAGTTGAGTGCAATATGAATGACAATGGAGTATAGAGTGAAGCGACTTCTTGGGTTTGGATATCGTGGATGGCTAAGCCAACTGGATGAATATTCTCTAGCTTGCGAGCTAATTTTTTGGCGGCGCGACCACGAGCCCTATCAGAAAACTCACTCATAGTGATGATAACCGCTGCGCCTTTGAACGCTTCACGTGGTGCCCAGGAGAACTTCTTGCCCTCACTAGCAGCCTGAGCTATGATTCGCCCATCGATGATGTCAACTTTGGATACTTTGTGTTTCAGAGCTTCGTCAACTGCCGCTTGTGCCTCAGACATATCGCCAAATGTCGCCGTGATGACTGTCGCGTCGTTACTGCTGTATTCTGCCTTCATGATCACTTCGCTGATGACGCCCAGTGCACCCTGAGAACCCACAAACAATGGCGTTAGATCAAACGAACCATCCTCGCCTTTAACTTTGGTGATTCCCCAAAATCCAGCTGTGCTTTTTTCGCGGCGCTTGATGGCGGCGATGATTTGCTGATTGTCCTCCAAAAGGTTGTCCACTTGGCGATAAATCTCGCCCTCCAGCGTTGACAGACCTTTTTTCTTTGCTAATTCGCGCTTGTTGATGTGCCCAGTTTGGATAACGTCGCCATTTGCCAAAACGATTTCCATCTGAGAGATGGCGTCAGAGAACAATGTCGTTATGCAGACAGATGAAGCCACCGCGCCAGAAGCGATTGCCCCGCCGATGGTGCCGTCTTGACCGATGGCTGAGACTTCTGGCAATGCTAGATTTTTATACATAGATAGCAGTTCGCGCACCGCGCTGTATTTCATGCCGGCTTGCATGTGAACTAATTGCTGTTTTGGGTCGATGCCTTTGGCGTGGTGCATGTATGCTTGCATATCCAAAGATACGCCGCCACCAGTTGCAGCACCGTTACTGTCGGTGCCAGCTCCGCGCACAACTACGGAAAGGATATGGCCTTTGTCAGCCAACTGCGAACAAAACCGCATGATTTTACGAATGTCATTGACGTTCGACGGCTGAGCGATCATCTCTGGGCGACGCGCCAGGACACTACCGTCTGATTGCGCTGCATCCAATAGCAAATCATTGACCAAAACCTCTCCAGTCAAATGTCCATTTAGATACGTCGCAACCTTATTCATATTCCCCTTTCCTATTTACGTTTAATTTTAGCACAACCAAAAACGAAAATGAATATTATTTGGGTGGCAATTTGGTCGCGCATATGCTACAATCACTACATGCGGCAGTGGCGGAATTGGTAGACGCGCTAGCCTTAGGAGCTAACAAGCTCGCTTGCCTGTTCTTGTATTTTATAGGGTTAATATAGCCTTTTCTTACTAAAAGAGGAGTCTATTCTTGCAACAGACTCCTCTTTTAGACTCCTTTATCGTTTATAAGGATGTTTTTTGCTTGATCATTGTCATTATGTTTATTGTAAATTTTATCGGTTACAGCGAGAAGTGCATTTGATTTTTCTGTTTCGGTTGAGTGAGTATAGATTTGCAAATTTGTTGTTATTGAAGAATGCCCAAGGATAACTTGTGCATCTTTTGCCGAGACGTTATTGTAGCAACGCTGTGGCGAATCTCATGAAGCGTTATCTCTTTTAATCCCACTTTTCGAGCAGCATCTTTAAATGTTTTGATAAAGTTTCTACCGTCCATCGGGTTGTCTTTTTTAGTAAGGTAGAGAAGTTCGTCACCATCTGGATAGAGCCATCGTTCATATTCTGCTTGCAGCTCCTGTTTTATACTCGGCAGAAGTGGCAGATTGCGAGCACTTGTCCTTGTTTTGAGTGAGCCGATTTTTGGCTCATGTCCTACGAGATAAACTTGCTGCCTGATATGTATAGTTTTTCGGTAAAGTCAATGTCTTTCCAGTGCAAGCCAAACGCTTCACCGCGTCGTAATTCATAATGACACATGATAAGGAATAAACCGTAGTATGGATGGTCTGTTATAGAGTAAAATGCCTTAAAAATGTTATAATGATCTCCAGTATAGGCAACACGTTTAAGGAGGAAAGATTATGGATTATAAAGAAATAAAGCTTAATGTTTCAAATGATAAAATTAAAGAATATAAGCAATTTGAGGGCTTAAAAATATATTCTGATATTTTTAAATCTGAAGATGAAAAGGTATTGATCAACAAAAGAATATATATTACAAAAAAACAGAATTATGTTTATTACGAAAGAACGGATGTAAATTGGAATTATTGGTCAAGCGAAAGAAATTATAATTCAACATTTAATCCGGAGAATGATAGTAAACACAACATTATATTTGAAGTTTCATCAGAATTAAGCGATTTTATTAAATATTTAGGAGAAGAAATAATCCGGAAGATTGAATTGAAACAGCACAATGGAGAAATTGTTGAGATATTAGACATTTGATTGTGTTATGAAGAATAAAGCATTGACTGAAAATATAATATCTACTCAAGCACGTAAAATTCCTAATCTTAGTAATATCAATTAAATAAAAATAGTATAAAAACAGTAAATCAAAAAAGGTTTACTGTTTTTTCTTTGCTTAAAAATAGAAAGAGAGGAAAAGAAAAAAATTTAATGGCAGATGAAGAAATCAAGCAGCTACAAAACAAAAGAAAAAAGCTCATCAGCCAACAGAAACAGGAAGAAAGAAAAGAGAGATAAAAGAATATATGAAAAAGTCGCTTTTTCAAGCGACAATTTCGAAAAAAATCAGATTTTGGTGCGGATGAAAGGACTTGAACCTTCACGCCGTGAGGCATATGCTCCTAAGGCATACGTGTCTACCAATTCCACCACATCCGCATATTCGATATTGTGAAATATTTCTGTAGATAAGTATATCAGTAGATAAAATAAATTACCACATTTTTTAGTATTATTTTACGGGAATCTTTTTTGCTAAGTCTGATAATAACTCAATCAACTGCGAACTCATAATAGGAGCTTCCTCTTTGCTTTTAAATAATCTTTTTGTTTTTTTGACTTGATTATTTTCTTCATTATTGAATATTCGGTATGCAACTGTTTTGATAATTTCATTTCTTAGTTTCACATCGTCTTCAATACCTAACAGATAAGGCTTCAGTGCTTTAAGTTGATGAGCTGTTCGTTGGTTAGCTCGTTGTGCTTTGCGATGTTCGCTTGATTGAGTGGCTGTGTATCCTGCTACGCCTCCAGCAATTAGCATAACAAATGCTCGAGCTACTAAGAATTGCCATGACACGTCTTTAATATGAATGACTTCACAAACGACCCAGCAAGAAAATCCTAATACCGCAAAAAGCAAGAACATCGTTATTTTACGCCATCTATCAGCAGCTTCCATGTCTTCCTTAGCACTACTAGAATAATCGTGGATTAATGTTTTGTCTCCAGCTATATTCAATAATTCATCTATTCTAGCAAGACTATCTTCTGCCTTTGCCTCAGTAGCGTTTAGCTTTTTATTTATATCAACTGCAGTGCGATCGGCTTCATCACTCTTTTTGCTAAATGTTTCTTCAATTGTACGTTTCTGCTCTTCGATAAATTTATTAACCATCTCATTGCGTACATTTTCAGATTTTGTAAATGATAATTGCTGTTCGGTAGATATGCTATTTGACGAATCTTTTATGTCTTTTAAATCTTTGTTAAGTTCATTTACTTTTATATCAAGCTCTTCAAATTCTTTCTTAGCTTCATTAACTTTTTCGTCAATAGTCTTTTCTGCGGTAGCTCCTTTAGCAGATATATTATTAATCTCTTTTGTTGTTACGCGCTTATATTGACCGACTGACCTATTCAATCCCGCAATAGCCTTGCGAGTTTCCTTTATATCCATAGCGGGTGTTAACGAAGTAATGTATGACAATATATTATCGATATATCCATTCATATAAGAAATATCTAAATACGCATCGTTACGATAGTTTTGCCAGTTATCAAAACACGAACTTACACTTGAGAGATAACTGCCAATATTATCAATACTTGATACTGATAATAGACGATTATCTGTATTATCAAGTCTATCCACTAAAAGCTCAATGACCAATTTTGCCCGATTGATATCATCGATTGCTTCAAGAGACATATTGTCAGAGTCTATCTCATTAAACCTGGCTAATAATTTCTTGGCTGCAGTGTATGTGGCACTATTCTGTATACGATCTTCCCATTTACTCATGAAGCATTATTCCTTTTTGCTTAGTTGATTCGCCACTCCTTATTAAAAACTTTAAGCACCATTATATCACCCTTGTTTTTAAAATTGACCACCTCTAAGAGTAGAGAACTTTACTTATTCAATTTGGCTAATTAAACTCCGCCCTAGACTCCAGAATTGGCTCCTTGCGCCCCGTACAATAACAAACAAAAACAACGAGTTAGAACTCTTATATCATTTTTGCCTTTATTGCCCATCATTTGCCTACTGTAGGCCTCTTGTCGGCGGTGTGCGTAGTTCCTCCGCTAAGTGAAAAGAAAGCTTAATTATCTAGCCTTAGGAGCTAGTGCCTTCGGGCGTGAAGGTTCAAGTCCTTTCTGCCGCACCATTTCAGAATAAAAATCCAAATCGTCACCCGAATGGGCGATTTTTTGGTTTTTACAAAGCGATTTATACAGACTGATCTCAACAATAAAAATTCTTATTGACTATATCAAAACGCATATGCTACAATCGCGCCAAGATAGAAAATAATACAAGACATCTACTTTTAGGTAGTCGAGGAGGGTTTATATCACTATGAGCAAAGCAAACAATTATTTCCAACGGCAACGCATCGGCCTGGCGGTTGTCGGTGGTATCATGACGCTGATGGTAGCGTTTAGCTTGACACCAACATTTGCTGGTGTTGTCGCAACCATCACCAACAGCGTAAACACCGCATCAACTGGTACATTAGTGATGGAAGAAAAGAACCAGGACGGATCAGTTACCTGTACTACTACTGGTACTGGTAGCGCAACGTGTGCAACCATCAACAAATATGGCGGCCAAGCACTCGTCCCAGGTGGCAGTACTGACACCACCGTGAAAATCACCAACAAGGGTAGCATCGCTGCCAGCGCCTTCACCGTCAAGGGCGGCACCTGTACAACTGAGAACGCACCAGGTGCATCAGTCTCTGGTACGGGTAACTTGTGTAGCAAAATGACCGTTACCGTCCGCGCTAACGGTACACAGGTTTGGAGCGGTACGGCAGAAGCCTTCCAGCAAGCAGCGGCACAAGATATCAAGACAGTCGTTGGCCATCCAATTGCACCAAATGAGACAGTTACATTGGTCATCACTGCCGCACTTCCGGCAAATACCGACGCTAGCTTCCAAGGTCGCCAAATCTCACAACCAATCACCTGGCAATTTAGCGCCTAGTATCTCATAAATAGCCGTAAAATCTGATATACTAAAGGGCAATGAGATTTAGCAAAACCAGCATTTGGGTAATAGCAGCACTGAGCCTACTGAGTCTAGGCTCAGTGCTCGTACTACACCTAGCTGGTTTTCGCTTTTTTACCATCGCCACGCCAAGCATGGGCGAAACCGCTCCAGTCGGAACGTTAATCGTTACGCAGCCGCAGCAATCCTACAACAAAGATGACATCATCACGTTCTATCGCAGCGGTAGTGTATACACGCATCGTCTGACTAAGGTCAATGACGACCATAGCTACACCACCAAAGGCGACCTTAACGCTATAGAAGATTCTCTACCGGTCGCTAACCGAGATGTGGTTGGTAAGGCAGTAGTCATTGCGCCAGTGTGGGGCTGGGTCTGGCGCGCCGCACCAATTTTACTAATTGGCTGGATTGTCGTCTATTTGCTTTCGTGCATCAAGCGACTGCGTGAGCGCTGGCGGTGGCCAGTTCGCATCATTGGCGGAACATTGGTGGTTATCTTAGCAACACTGATTCTCAATCCGTGGCTCCGCGCCGACATGCTCAGTATCGCTACGCATCAGCAAAATGACGTGCGACTGCACATTGTCAATACTGGCATTTTCCCTATTCGTGATGACGATGGCAACCGTGTTCATACTGGTCAAACTGCCATCGTTCGCGCCACCGAAACTGATGTGCAGGGGCATTACATTTACGTGCCACGACCGTCCCTTGGGCCAACGGGCGTGGTGTTTGCGCTATTGTGGTGCCTACTACCACTATTTATAGCACTGCTAGTAAAGCTACCACCATCTGAAGAAGAAATTACTGGTCTACAACTCGTCCATGAGCGACACCGCAACATGGCGCTACTCGCTATCATCATTTTGTTTGAAGTGGTACTCCTGACTGTACAGTTGTCTTCTCTGGCAGGTTTTACTGCAACCATACAAAACAATACCAACCACGTTCAAGCTCGCGCTTACTTTAAATGCTCCGAAGCCACCTGGAGCCGTTCACAGATCCGTCCAAATCCTCAGCCGTATTTTGCCTGGGCGCTCAATAGCGACTATGCGGCTAATCCTGTCGTGACGGACCTCTCTGGTAACGGCAACAACGGCAAGTCTTCGCCAAGTGATGGCTCGCCGAGCCGCGCCAGTATTTCAAACACTGGTTGTGTGCGTGACGACCGCCGAATTTCAGTATTTAACGGAGTGAATGCCTGCTTGACTCACGGAACGTCAGCAGACCAAAAGGTTAATCCCGCCCCAAATACCTTTAGTCTGGAAGTCTGGTTTAGCACTACCAAGAAAAGTAATGGACGACTGATGGGCTTTAGCTCGCTGTATGAAGGTGATTACAATTACGGCGGACAAAGTGATCGCCATATTTACATTGATAAAGACGGCCGAGTCGTATTTGGTGCGTATAGTGGTGGTATCAAGCTTGTCACTTCACAAGCTGGCGTAAACTATGCTGACGGCCGCTGGCATCACGTCGTTGCAACCATGTCTCCAAATGGCGCAGCACTGTACCTTGACGGTAACCAAGTAGACACCAATCCATCCATGACTGCCGGCGAAAATGTACCTAATGGTGGCTATTGGAAAGTTGGCTGCGGCAAATTGACGTATTGGAAGAACGCTGACGGCAGCGAATATCAAGGACCTAAATATTTTACCGGTAGCATGCAGTACAGCTCGGTCTACACAACCGCTCTCACTGAACAGCAGGCTCGCGACCACTACTTGGCAGGTGCGTCATAATAGTGTATAATATGTAGGTACGGGAAATTAGCTCAGTTGGCTAGAGCGCACGATTCACATTCGTGAGGTCACAGGTTCGAGCCCTGTATTTCCCACCATTTTACCCATTATGCCTGCAATAATTGACGAAAAGATTATACCCTCTTCCCTGACAGTCGAAAGAGGCAGGTTCCGTAAAAAACCTGTTCCAGTGGAGTTTGAGGTGCGCCATAGAGAGGCTGCCGAGCCCACGCTTCCTGAGCAATCTCCCGTAATCCTTGGCATCATCGGACAAGTAGCTATTAGTCCTGGCTCCGTGCGCTATACCATGGACGTACGAAAAGAAGGGCTTCATAGAGATCTACGTTTGGCGCAAAACAGCGTTGAGCGAATCATCGGGACCAAAAAATCCGTCACTGGAAGCAAAGAAAATACAATTGTTGATATCATAACCAGAGGGGTGAGCGCCCAGTCGATTGACTCGGTTGTTCGTGCATGGTACGACAAAGATCATCTTAATACGCGCAGCGTAGAAGCGCAAATTGTCCCAGAAGTCTTAGCTATCGGCTGCTATGCACTGCGGGATGTTATGTGTACGCTACGAATAACTGGACAATTACCAAATGAAGTGCCGCTCACTAATGACGATATTCTTTCGTTAGAAGCAGCAAAACGCCCTGCTATCTACGTGGAGGGGGCACCTGCCTATAGCTTCAATAAGATCGTTGAACAGGCCTACCTCTAGACTGACTATATACCATGCATGAGCATTGACTTTTTCTACTCATTGTAGTATTATATATCGAGTGTTTAGGAAAGTTACGGTAAATGTGGGCGTATTTGATGTGCCTCCTCACGAATCATCTACAGTACCCATTGGCTTGGCGATCCCCGGTGCTCGTGAACCAGACGGCATAGATTTAGTTCTCAGTTCGGATGGAATGCACGAAGATTTGTACGCTGCATATTTACGCCATCTGACGCCAGAACAGCGATTAGCGATGCCCGACGAAAAGCAGCATCACGACACTGAGCTCGGCCTTGGTGTGTTTGACGAGAACATTGACAGACTACCGAGCATTATTCCCTTCAAGCAAACCACCGAAAAAACCATGGCAGTTGCTGAACCAGCACGACGATTGGCGCTATGCGCCCTGCACGTCGTCTTGTATGAGCGGTATGATCTGGGCCCGTTCAGAAATACCATGGGAACCGTGGAGCTGTCCAGGCGCGCCATTGCCCGAGCGGCCAAAGAAATAGCATTGTAATAATCACTCAAGGAATATGTCAGAAACATTATCATTTACGTCAACCATTTTAAAGCCAGAAAAAGTTAAGCACGGAAATCCTCGCCCTGCTGGGCTTGCGATATTTTCTCAAACACTAAAACAAACGACAGCTCACCTGGTGACTACTCCACACGGCTATCACCAGTCGAGTTATGAAAGATTCTTAAAGTTGCATCCGTCCTTAGAAGCAGAGAGAAAATCATGGAACCCTAGTGAAGAACCGTTCTTACCAGACGAGCCCTTTATTGCTGTAGGACTTGCGTATCCACCGCTTCATCCTATCCCCGCTGTTTATGGAGCAGATCTCACAGAATTTGGTAGGCTGCCGCGTGGACTGCGCGTGAGCAAGACACAACTAGACTTGGCTGCTTGTGGCCTCTTTGTGGTAATGAATGGTATAACAGAGGAAATGAACGGACCGGAGCTGCCAGAAATTAGGCTGCAAAAAAGACCAGACGGTATCACGCGTGCTGTCACATTTACTCCTGAACAATTGGACGAAGCACAGACATACGTGTTATAATATCTCTAAAGGAAGGTCTGCGTTAACATCAGACCATATTTTTATGAAGGACGCTAGCAAGATTCGAAATATTGCCATTATTGCCCACGTCGATCACGGCAAGACGAC
>JABCOL020000034.1 GCA_013333625.2 Candidatus Saccharimonadota bacterium
ACTATCACATCCACAATAAGCTACTTAGATTCTGGTTTGATAGCCCTTTTCATACAGCTAACGATAACTTTGCGCGTCCGCTGGCGGATGGCGTGGGTGGCAGTAGTTAATGAGTGTAGTGTAATTTGTTGGTTCTTTTCGGCAATGTGCTTGAGATTCTTTTCGACGATAAACGGGTCTAGTTTGCCGTAAATAATGTCGGTGTCGATACGTGTTTCGGCCAATTTACGGCTAGCGTTTTGGCTAATAATACCAGCTAACAGCGTATCGCGAAAGGCGCTAAAATTATCCTGAGTCAGCTGCGTTTCTGAGAAGCCAGCTAGTCCCAACTTAGAGTATAAATCGTAGCCAGCCACTACCGCCTTGGGTGTTTTTAACGCTTGGCGATAGATTTCACGTAGTAGATTGTCCTGGCGTAATCGCGCCGCGCCTGTTTGAGAGCTATCACGGTAAATCGGTGGCGCCACCAAGATACAGCGCTTAACGATACCCTTATACATACTAGCGAACTCAATCGCCACCAGCGAGCCAAACGAATGTCCGACCAGCACTACCGGACCGCTCAAGCCATTCGTCAAGCAGGTAGCCAGCAGGTGGCGGGCTTGTTCACGAGCGCTATACATTCGCCGAGTTCGTGCTAAATAAGAGCCACCGTGCCCTAATAAATCAACTACTATATAGTTGCAGTTAGCTGGTACGTTCTCAATAAAAGGTTGCCACAACTCACCAGTATCCGCCAGACCGTGAACAAAGACATAAGTTACCGCGAATGGCCGCCGCAAACGTTTATAACGGACGCGCAATCGATAGGGAACATGCAGCATCTTGTGCAGGATTTGGTCGCGGAACTTATGCTTGGCCGCCATCAACGCCTACTTGTCTAATTCTTTCAAGCGAGCAATTCGCGCCTCGGTCGACGGGTGAGTCGAGAAAAGCGCTTGCAAGCCGCCCAGCGAGAACATATTCGAAAACATTAGATGAGCTGAAGCTTCCTGGCTTGGCGATGGTTCAATCGGCGGCACGCTAGCTTTCCAGTTTTCTAGCTTCATCAGCGCCGACGCTAAATCGTCGCCAGTGCCGAGAATACTGTGGCTATATTGATCAGCCGCATACTCGCGGCTGCGCGATACTGCCATCTGGATCAACATTGCAGCGATAGGCGCCAAAATTAACGAAGCAATCATTGCAAAGATATTACCGCCGTCATCGTCGTCCGACGATCCGCCGAATAGAAAGGCTAGCTGCGCCAGATAACTAATCGCACCCGCCAGCGTCGCGGCGATGGTCGATATTAGCATATCGCGATGTTTGACATGACCTAATTCGTGCGCCAAAACCGCCCGCAGTTCATCCTCATCTAGAATATCCATGATACCAGTCGTTACCGCTACAGCAGCATGCTGCGGCGAGCGGCCTGTCGCGAAGGCATTAGGAATCGGCGTCTCGACGTAATAAAGTTTTGGCATCGGCAAATTCGCTTGGGCTGTTAACTCGCGGACGATACGCTCGACCTGCGGGTAACGATTGTCCAGCGGCTGAGCGCCTTGCATCTTAATTACCAGCGACGAACTAAAAAAATACATGAAAAAGTTAGACACCGCCGCTAATCCTAATGCTATCAGCATACCTTGCTGGCCGCCAAACACATAGCCAACCATCATGAATAACCCTGTCAGAATTGCCATAAGTAGGGTAGTTTTGAAAATCTGCTTCATATCTGCAGCTTATTATAGCAAATTACCTTAAAGCTATCTTAAAGAACGTACCAGAGGGTTGCAGCAAAACGGCTTGTCGATATATACTAATCATAAGCAACTCTAAATTAGGGGGCATCACGTCTAACTATATTGATCGGTTTTGGCATCACCGCGCCAGCGAAGCAATTATGCTCATCCTCGCTGTTGTAGCTGGATTGTTTGCTTGGTCTATTGGCGGTGGAAAATCTCCAGAAGACCCTTTGTACGTGTCTATACTACCGGGCTCGTTAGCCGCGATTGCTTTCGTAATTACTTTGGTATCATATTTTGCTGTTAAGCGAAACTTTTACCAATCGCTGCTAATTAATTATATCTTGTTGACCGCAACGGGCTGGCTGCTAGTTTTTGCCTCTAGCAATCAAGGAGTGCCACATCTAGCACTGTTTGCGACAATCATCGCTGTCGGGCCATTACTCGGGACTTATGGCCTCTTGACGGCTGTCATCGCCGCGGCGGCTGCGGTGGCGGAGCGTTTTATTATTGAGCAGACACCTTTGGGATCATTAGCAGCATTGGCTATGATGCTATTTACACCCTTACTAGCTGCAAGTTTACTGTGGCTGCGCCGACATCAATCTGTTGGCGCTAGTGAACCAATCTGCGAGAGTTTAGCTACCGTGGCTGGCCCTCAAGCTTCTGACATTGTTATCAGCGCTATCGGCGACGGGGTAGTAGCCGTCGATGCGAAGGGTATCATCACCTTGATCAATCCAGCAGCCCAGCAGCTAGTTGGCTGGGGTAATCAAGACGCCATCGGCTTGTCGTACAAATCAGTCATCAGGCTGATGGACCAGGACAATAACACTATCAAAGATAACGATAACGGCGATATTATTGCTCGCGTCCTCAACACCAACAACCCGCTCAAAACTGACGATTTCAAGATCAAGACCCAATCTGACAAAAATTTTATGGCTAGCATTTCAGTTAAGCCAATCAGTAACAAGCATAACGACGGCGCGGTGATTGTCTTTCGCGATATTACCGCTGAGCGCAGCGACGAACGCCAACGCGCCGAATTCATCAGCACCGCCAGCCACGAGATGCGTACGCCAGTTGCTAGCATTGAGGGTTATCTCGGCCTAGCACTTAACCCGCAAACCGCCACCATCGACACGCGCGCTCGCGGTTATATTACCAAAGCGCATCAATCAGCCGAGCACTTGGGCCGGCTTTTTCAAGATTTGCTCGACATTAGCAAAGCTGATGATCACCGTCTCAGCAACAACCCAAAAATCGTTAATGTCATCGACTTCATCAAAGATATCGCCGACGGGTTAACACCGAAGGCTGAAGAAAAAGGCTTAAGCGTCAATTTCGTACCATCGACTAGCGATGTTTCCAGCAAGGAGGTCCAAAACCGCCGAATCAACCCGATTTTATATGCTAATGTCGATAACGACCACCTCCGCGAAATCGTCCAAAACTTGATTGAAAATGCCATCAAGTACACGCCGTCGGGCAGTATCACCGTTGACGTAACTAGCAACAACGACCAGGTGACAATTAGCGTCGCCGACACTGGTATCGGCATCCCGCCAGAGGACGTTGGCCATCTCTTCCAGAAGTTCTACCGCGTCGATAACAGCGACACCCGCCAGATCGGTGGTACTGGGCTGGGCTTATATTTGTGCCGGCGACTAGCCGAAACTATCGGCGGGCGGTTGTGGGTTGAGAGTGAGTACCAGCACGGCAGTACATTTTTCTTGGCTATTCCGCGAGTCGATCATGTTGCTGCCACTTTTCTAAATGATAACGGCGAAACCGAAAATAACACCAGCATTGACAGGTTGTCGGCCGAAGATATGCTAGCCAACAATGCGCCAGAAATTCTAGCGGTTGCGCCAGCGGCTGCCGAGTTTGAGCAAACGCCGCTCGACGCACCAACACCAGCAACTCCGACTCAGACCTTCACCGACACCAGCTTACTCAACTATTCGCCGCCGCCAGCACCCAGCTCGAACGATTTAACCCAAAACGCGGCCAATACAACCAAGCAATTTACCAACACGCCGCTTAGCGATATTGAGGCCGCACCCGACAAATACGCCGAACAATTGCGCAACGAAATCAGATTAAACGTCCCGCCGCGGCGAAATTAAAACTATAGGGTATAGCATTTTTAAACCATAACCGTTAAAATAGGGGTAAGATGACAAAAATATTACTAGTAGAAGACGACAAAAGCCTCAGCGAGATTTATAGCGTACGGCTGCGCGCCGAGGGCTACGACATATTATCTGCCAGCGACGGAGAACAAGCCTTGGCGCTTGCCATTAAAGAAGTACCTGACCTAATAATTAGCGATGTTATGATGCCGAATATCAGCGGCTTCGACATGCTGGATATTCTACGCAGCACCACCGAGACGCGCGGTATTCACGTCATTATGATGACTGCCCTGTCAAGCGATGAGCAACGCCAACGCGGCATGGCGCTCGGCGCCGACCGCTACCTGGTCAAATCGCAAGTCGGCATCGAGGATGTCGTTCGCACCGTCCACGAAGTTCTCGGCGACGCCTCAGTACCGGCCGACACGCCAGCGCCTCTTGTCAACGAGCCAAAACGAGCTACTATCGAGCCTGGTCCTAGCGCTAGAGCAACAGAGCCAGCGCCAGCTAACAATTCTCCAGAAAAAGCTGAAAGCGATAACACTAAAGCGAACGAACTAAGTCCAAGCCCTGAAACTCCAGAAGGCCCAGCTTCTAGCTCTAATCTGGCAACCAACTCGACCACTCCAACACCGGCTAACCCAGCGCCGACCGATACGGCGGCAGCTACCGCTGCAACGATGTCTGCCAGTACTACCGCAGCGACAACTCCAACCGCTCCTCAACCAGCACAGTCAGAACCAGCAGCTACTCCCACAATTCCATCGGCACAGCAGCCAAATCCGCTAGTTACCGCACCGCACGAAACTCCAGCAGCTAGCGCGCCTGCCGCCGTCACTAATATCCCAGTCACTACTCCGGCTAATCCAGTACTCAGCCAAGCTGCGCCCGCAGCTACTTTGCCGCCGCCAGCTAGCGCGGCAACTGCACCGAGAACTAGCACTTTGCCGCAACCAATCGCGCCGTTTTCAACTAACCGGCCAGGTTCGTCAGGCCGAGTAATCCAGCCAATCACCCCAACTGATCAAGAACCAATTGATTACACTGCTCGCATGAGCGAGGAGCTAGCTACCTATCAAAACCTTAACACTATCCCGGCACCACAGGCCAATCCTACGAATGTGTTCCCTCAGGCAGCGCCAGCAGCAACCCCTGCGGCCGCGCCGACTCCAGCGCCAGCTGCACCCGAGCCAGCTTCTATAGCAACAAACTCAGTGCCATCATCAGTAGCGCCGGCTTCACCGTCTGCCAGTACTACCGCAGCGGCACCTCCAACCGCTCCTCAACCAGCGCAGCCAGAACCAGCAATCACTCCTGCTACACCAGCGCCGACTATACCTCACATAATGCCAGGCCCAGCCGCAGTTGCTACGCCAATCAGTAATATGGCCGCATCAGCAGGGGGTACTTTGAATAATCCTTCCGCACAGCCTGCGCTTAATGCCACACCGCCAGCCGCACCAGCTATACCAGCACCAAACACTAGCGCACCAGAGCCAGCTGCACCATCAGCAGCACCAGCCTCTTCCGATGAAGCCGGATTAAAGTTTGAAGAAACCGCAATTTCCTCAAGCCAACCAAAATAATCGTCTTATGGTAAGCCAAAAATCAGCTAGTGGCACCGAAACGATTCGCCTCAATAAATTCTTAGCACTCCAACTCGGCATCTCGCGGCGCGAAGCCGACGATCTAATCTCGACAGGTACCGTCACTATTAACGGCGAGCTAGCGACGCTTGGCACTCGTCTATCGCCAACTGACACTGTCAAAGTTGCGGGCCGCGACATCAGCTCTCACGCTATCAAAAAAGCCTACATCGCTTTCAACAAACCAGTCGGTTACGTCTGCTCGCGACGCCAACAGGGCCACGCGCCAACAATTTATTCATTATTGCCGCGCGATTTACATCACCTCAAGCCAGTCGGCCGCCTTGACAAGGATAGTTCTGGCTTGATTCTGTTGACCAACGACGGCGATTTTGCTCACCGCATGACCCACCCGAGTTTTCGCAAGACTAAAATTTACAAAGTCCGCCTCGACCGGCCGCTTGAGCCGCTACACCAGCAGATGATTAGCGATTTTGGCGTCAACCTCGAGGACGGCCGCAGCCAGCTGGCTCTAGAGCGCCTCGACGATAGCCGCCTCAACTGG
>JABCOL020000035.1 GCA_013333625.2 Candidatus Saccharimonadota bacterium
AATAACTCAGGAAAAGTCTCAGCGCCGTCAGGATGCAAAAAATAGGTCACGTTTTCTGCTTTGATGATGTCCGGCGCACAAATTTCCTCAATATCAGCGGCCGGCTTACCAGTCATAATGCCAAAATCACGCTCGATTAAATCATCATGAGCTATCGGCTCGGCAAGGCCCAGCGCTGTCGCTACAATCGCTGCCGTCTCGAAAGCTCGATCAAGCGGCGATGTGTACACCGCGTCAAAAACCAGCTCCCTATCCTTGATGTGACGCGCCAATTGCCGCGCTTGCTGGCGTCCCAAATCAGTCAGCGGCAGGTCGCGATGGCCGTTCAAAATCCCGCGCACATTGTCTTCATTCTGGCCGTGGCGAGCGATATAGATAGTAGTCATAAGTCTTAGTATATCATCTCTGTCGGGCGGCAAGAAACCTCGTAGAAACTCTACTTACCACTAAAATTCCTTGTTATCAAACCATCAATACGTCCCGCGAATGACGCTCCAGCCAATCAGCAATCGCATCGATATCGAGATGATCGGTCGCGACGCGGACAGCGAAATTTTCTAGTTCAACAGCCGCCGCAGTCATTCTCCAGCCATTTCTCGCCAAAAAGATACCAGCAATCGTCACCGCTGTACGCTTATTGCCATCGGTAAAGATGTGGTCTGCTATGCAATTACGCAAATAAACCGCCGCCTTTTCGTGGACTGACACATATTGCTCCTCACCAAAAACAACTGTTTGCGGCGCCGCCACCAGCGACTTTAGCCCCAGTTCATCGCGTACGCCATGCGAGCCGCCAAAATCCTCAATTATCCAAAAATGCAGTTCTAGAATTTCGTCAATCTCCAGATAGCGAATCATCGGTCTGCCAAGTTTTTCAGCGTTTCGCCGTACTGCTTTTTGAAATCATCATAATCCTGACGAAGCGACGGCTTATTTGCTTGCTCAATTGGCTTTACCTGCTCAACCGTTAATCGCACCTCGTCGCCATCGCGAATCCCCAGCGCCCGCAAATCCCGCGCTGGCAGCGTCACGCCGCGGCTTGAACCAATCTTGATAACTTTTTGAATTGTAGTGATTGTCATACAAACATTATAACAAAATTATAATTTTATTGCAATATTAGCGAAACCAAATAAATATTTACCGCACGATTTCGCTATGCAGTTCCTGCCATTTCACATGCGCCGCATGCGCTCGAGCTGGCGCGTCAACCTCGCTTTTCTGAAGCAATAACTCCTCAGGGTCAACGAACATCACTTCATCGCCCTCTTCACCTGGCATAAAATCAAAATTCTCTGGCCAGACGCGGCAATAAAAACAGATCTGATGAGCGTCAATCCGCTCAATATACATCTCTTCCGACGCGTCAAACAGTTGATAACGCAAATCGCCCTTGTAACCAACTTCTTCAAGCAGCTCGCGTTTCAGCGACGACTCAATCGTCTCGCCGAAGTCCATGCCACCACCCGGCAAATCCCAATACGTCCGATCAATCTCCTTGACGAGCAAAATCTGCCCAGCGTCGTTGTAAATCAAGGCTTTGAGCGAGATGCGATACAAACAATCCAGATGGTCCGTGCCATCTAAATTCTGCGTGATGATATGTCCGTTGGTGGTTTTTGACATGAAAGTAATTATACTACACCTGAACGCCAAATGGCTGATACCATCTCACCTACCGTATATTCTGTCTTTCCAATACCCATGATTAACTGCTTATTGGGTGTTAACAAGTTGGGAATTATCTAATTGCAATACTCTTTTATTTTACCGGCATATTCATTCAAAAGATTCTTTGAATAGATTTTTTCCTTTTTTGAATTTCTAACTTCTTTCCAAAGAATAGAAGCCACTTTTAATTTATTCGAATAGTTGCGGCTATTTTCATCTGCACAGAAATCCTTTAAAAATTGATTCCATTGACAAACCGAATTATCATACTTGGCATAATCTGACTCTCCATAATAAACTTTTAGCATATCTTGAATGGTAAAACTCAAATCATTTTCTCTCTTTACTTTTCTCCAAGCAGTAGCCATATCAGCAGTAAATTTAAATGGTGAGATACCCGTTAAAGCAGAAAAATATTCTCTGAATTTTGCGTTAAAAGAAAAACCACATTCAAGCAATAGCGTATCTAACGTAATATTTTCAACTTGCTTCTTTTCATTTTTTATTGATGACTTTTTAATCAAATTACCCTTAAAGTATTGCTCAATAATATAATTGAGTTCCTGTTTTGTACCTTTATATTCTAATCCTAATGACTTGCATATCTGTGAAATTTCTTCACGATACCAATAGTATTTATTAAACTCATCAAACGATGTAATTTTATCAAACTCAGGTCTACTTTCTATCAATATTTTCACTCCTCAAAACCAATTTACTTTTTTATGTCTAGTATCTACAGCTCCTCAACCTTCACCCGCCTCTGCCCCGTCGTATCCCGCTCGCGCACGGTGACGGTGCCGTCCTCCAGCGTCTGGAAGTCGATGACCACGCAGTGCGGGGTGCCGATTTCGTCCTGGCGGCGGTAGCGTTTGCCGATGTTGCCGTTGTCATCCCACATCACCCGACCGGGGTTAGCTTTGGCGAGCTGGGCGTAGACTTCACGGGCTTTTTCCACCAATTCTGGCTTATTTTTCAGCAGTGGTGAGACGGCAAATCTGACCGGCGCCAAATGTTCTGGCACCGCCAAATACACCCGCTTTTCACCGTTTTGCTCATCCTCACGGTACGCGCCCGACAGTACCGCCATCAGCGCCCTCTCCACACCAAAACTCGGCTCAATGACGTGCGGCACAAATTTTGTGTTCGTCCCCTTGACGGTGTATTCCATACTCTTGCCACTGACCCGCTGAATGTTCATCAGGTCAAAATCAGTGCGGTAGGCGATACCCATCAACTCCTCACAACCAATTGGATAATCGTATTCGATGTCGATCGTCTTTTTGCTATAGTGCGCCCGATCCTCCGCCGGCACGTCCAGCTCGTGGATATGCTCTGGCTTCAAGCCCAATTCTGCCAAAAACGCATGCGTCGCCGCCAGCAGCTCATCAAATGCCTCCTGCCAATGCTCAGGGTCGACAAAATATTCAATCTCCATCTGCTCAAACTCCCGAGAGCGGAAGACGAAGTCGCGCGGCGCAATCTCATTACGAAAGGCTTTGCCCTGCTGAGCGATACCAAACGGTAGGTTCGGGTAGAAACTATCGACGACGTTTTTGAAATTAGTGAAGATACCTTGGGCGGTTTCCGGGCGGAGATAAGAAATGCTATCCTCACTCTCGGTGACGCCAACGTGCGTTTTGAACATCATATTAAACGTTCGCGATTTACTTAGCGGATTACCATCGGGGCTTTTGATGCCCTGCTTGGCAATCGCCGCATCCATCTGCTCCATGGTCATGCCGTCCGCGTCAACGCCATTATCCTTGAGGATATGATCGGTGCGATAGCGGCGGTGATTGACCGTGTCTTCACACAGTGGATCGACAAACGTATCGACATGCCCACTGGCCTGCCAGACTTTCTGATTCATCAAAATCGCCGCATCAACGCCGTACATATCGTCACGCTCGTCAACAAACCGGCGCCACCACAAATCCATGATATTACGCTTCAGCTGCACGCCCAGCGGACCGTAATCCCAAGTACCAGAAAGACCACCATACACATCCGACCCCTGATAAATAAAGCCGCGGCGCTTACACAGGCTAATAATTGCTTCCATTTTTGCTTGACTCACAAGAAGTCTCCTTTCTCCTCTCTACGTTGGTGAGCGCGAGTATTTAACTCTTTACGTTTTAGTATAACACGCTTTGGTTTTCAGTAGTTTCGCTATAAAGCGACCAATTCAACAACTAAACTCCAGCATGTTGGCGAGTCAATAACCAGCAGCCTGGCAGTATCTGCTCGACCCCGCCAATTTGCGCCACCAGACGCAACGATTTATTAGCTGCTAAGCGCAAAAACTTAATATGATCAGCGGTAAGCTCTCCTTGTTCGCTCAGTCGCAAGCCTCGTTCAATCGAATCGTACATGTAGCGCTTTTGGCGATCAAGCGGTTGGCCAGCAACATCGTTCACCAAACTCAGCTCATAGCCTGTTAGCTCAGCGTAGCGCAAATAAAACCATACTTGCACCAACTGCAAAGAAACTGCATCGCCCAAGCCTGCCAGCGTCTCGCTTAGCACTTCAAACCACTCTGGAATATCAACATCGCGGCTAGCCCGCTCGACCAGCCTGATACATTCATAACCAAATTGTAAGCGGTCGTAGTCCTGCAAAATCTGGCGGTAAAAACGATCAAGCCGCGCCTGCGTAATCGTATACAGGCTACCTTTACCGCGGCGCAACACTACATCGCTAACCGCAAACAGCTCGATGCCGCCCGCCAAGCGGCTTTTCTCGCGCCGTACGCCGCGCGCTATAGCACTGCGTTGCCCTAGCGGTGTTAGTAATGTCAAAATGCGATCTGCCTCGCCGTAATTCGTCCGGCGCAGCACTATCGCTTTAGTACGTTCAATAGCAGTCATGCTGCCACCTCTCGCACCGCTTTGGCAACATCATCTGGATACATTGATACTTTATCTAATAATAATCGCACGCCGTACGGCCGCAACTGCTCGAGAGTGATGTCATTTGCACTTGTTGTACACACGACAACAGGAATGCGGCCTAGATCGTCATACGATTGCAACTCGTGCAGCAGCACTAAACCATTTGGGCCCGGCATGAATAAATCAAGAATAATCACCGCGGGTCGAAAACTATCTATCAAATCAAGCGCTTCTATGGCATTTAGAGCACTCTGTACTACCATACCGTTGTGCTCGAGACGCCGCGTAAACAGCTTCGCTAGCCACTCGTCATCATCAATTACTAGCACGCGCGTCATAATAGCCTCAACTGTGTCGACGCTGGTACATCAACATAAAAAGTTGCGCCATCGCGGTGACGGATAACGCCAATTTGCGCGCCAATCGCTAAGGCAAACTCATTAGCGATAAACATGCCCAGCCCGCTGCTACCTGGACGATTATGCAGCGGCAGCGGCTCGCGCAACCCTTGGCGCAACGCCCGCCAAGCTAGCGCTGGAATTGCCGGTCCAAAATCACGTACCCCGATCCGTACCCGCTGATTACTGTCGGTAGCCCGCACCGAGATCGCTACCGACGAATCATCAGCGCTATAGTGTAGTGCGTTATCAGCAAAGTTAGCAACGATTCGCCGCAATAAATCACGATTTGCCACCATTAGCCGCTGACGAGATTTTACCTGGGTTTTTAGAGATTTATTATGAGCACGATACAGCGGTTGAAGTTCGCTCATCACTTCGTTGCAAAGGCCAGCCGCATCAATCGCTTCTAACGTGAATAAGGCGTTTTCTAGGCGGCGGGCTTTGGTTAAATCTGTCGTCAAGCGCAGCGCCCTTTCGGCCGTCAGCGTGATCCGCTGCGCCAAGACAGCCCGCTCAAGCGCCGTATACTCCCCTGACTCTAGCTCAATCGCCAACTGGCGAATCAGAGCAAGCGGCGCTTTCAGCTCGTGCGCCGCCACCGTAAACGACGGTGAATCTGCCCACAAACCAGCCTGCGCCTTACCCTCCTGCATACACCTAGTTTAGCATGCTGCAGCAGGCTGTTCTAGCACAAGCAAAACACTTATTCGTTGAATTTGAGAGTCTTCAGCAGCTTCTCGTAGTCAGCAGTGAAAACGTCGCCGTCAGTACGCATCGTCAGTGTACGATCGCGCATCTTCAACAGTACTGCCGTACCGTAAGTGTCCTTGTCGAAATTACCGACCAGCTTGGTGCCCGTATGCTTGCCATCGTTGTAAACACTCGACTTCAGGTCGCCTCTTTTAATTAACGGATCGTAAGTAGACACAGATTTGTCATAAGTCTTTTGCTCAATCGTTATCCTCAGGGCAATCTTCGACTCTCCGGTAATTGGCGGGATTGTCACTGGGTTCAAATAGGCTTCATATGTCACGCCGCCGCCCTTGCTAATATCGGTTGCCTGATAAGCACTCCAAGTCTTGGGATATTCAAACGTCAAGGCGCCGTAATCTGACGGCCCGTTAAACTGCCGATTCGGCTCTTTCTCGCGCTTTTCGAAGTCGCTCTCTAGCTTCTCGCTGTTCTCTTTGACAGCTTGAGCTTTAGCTGTCTCGATTTTCTCGTCGACGTTTTCTTTCTGGTCGAGATATTGCATATATGACCAAATACTAAAACCGCCAAACCCCAGCACCAGCACTACCAATACCGCAATAGCGACAATACTGCCAGTGATGGCGCCTTTTTCTGTATGATACCTGCTCTTCATGCTTACGATTATACTTTGTCGAGGCTAAATATGCAAAGGTTTAACTTTGCGGCTGCAGCAAATAGAGATTATGCGCACCCACGGTCTTGTGTAAAGTAAGCCCGGCCGCCTCGAAACCATAGCTAAGCAGCCAGACATCACGCCCAAGACGATTAGTTTCGTGCTGCAAATACTGCACCATCTTGGCGATATCACGAGCATCACCAAAAAGATAAACAACCGTCGTCTCGTCTGGCAGCGGTGTGCGCCAAAAATTAGCTAGCCGCACCGAAATATTCTCGTCATGCCGCGATAACCAGCGCGAAATTAGTACTAGCAGCGGTTGTAGTTCGTAACCAATCGCCCGCGCGCCGCGGCGGCTCGCTTCGCGCAGCACTACGCCGTCGCCCGAGCCAATATCCACCAACACGTCGGTTTTTTTGAGCCGATATAGCTCATCAAAAGCTTTTTGCAAGTCGCGGCGCCGCGACGGTACGTACGGTGCGCCCGTGAAAGCCACAAAGCCAAACAGCAGTACCACGGCCGCAATGGCGGCGAAAATCACGCGAATTTTTCCTTGAGGACGGTAATTTTATTGCGCAAGCCGTTCAAATCTTTTTCGATATCGCTAGCTAGTTTCTCGGCTGCTTGGTAGCGCTCTATCGCCTGTTCAATATCGAAGTCATCGCTTTCAAACCACGCCACCATCTGGCGCAGCTCTTCAATTTTTTGGTTGATAGTTTTCTCATTTTTGCTTGACATTTTTAACCTCCGCTTTGATAATTATTTTTTCTTCCTCAATACTAATAACTTCACCTATTTCGGTCGAACCGCGCACAATCGCGTAACCGCGCGCCAGCGCCAACTGCGGATTGTACGCCGCCAAAATCCGCTGGAATTGCTTGATTTCGCTCGTTAAAACGTCAGTTCTGCTATCTAGACGCAACAACGCGCGCTGCCGCAAGTTGTCAACCTCACTACTTAAATCGCCAATCGCTGACTCCGTCCGGTAGGCCATGCCGTCAACCAGCGCTTTTATTTCTCGCAGCAGTTCTCGTCGGTCTGGCACAATGATTTGCGCCGCGTTACTCGGCGTAGAAGCCCGCACATCGGCAGCCAAATCCGCCAGCGTCATATCGACTTCATGGCCAATACCAACTAATGTCGGCACGCGGCTGGCAGCAATCGCTCTGACTAACAGCTCATCATTAAACGTATTCAAATCATCAGCACTGCCGCCGCCGCGAATGATCACCAGCACCTCGGGCGGCGTTTGACTCTCGTTAAAACGATTAATTGCCGCAACAATTTGATCAGCCGCCGCCTCGCCCTGCACTTGAACATGTGCTACGTCGATCTGCAAGCCACCCCAGCGCTCGTTTACGATTTTGATAAAGTCCGCGTAACCTGCCGCCTGAGTGCTGCTTATCACGCCGATACGCGCTGGAATTTGCGGCAGACAACGCTTGCGCTCGGTAGCAAATATTCCTTCCTTCTCGAGCTTAGCGTGCAGCAGCTGGAAACTTTTGCGCAAGCTACCCTCGCCTAGCGGACGATAATTTTGCACGGTCACGCTAAATTTGCCCCACTTCGTCACTTTGGGCTGCGCCCGCACCACCAGCTTCATGCCGTCTTCAATCGGCGTTCGCAGTTGATAAACTGGCATAAAGCAACCGACGCTCGCTTCCTCGTCTTTCAAGTCGAAAAACACCCATTTGCCCTGGTTTACTTTGAAGCTGGCGACCTCGCCCTCGATCTCAACAGCGCTGCACGAAAACTCCAGCACTTGATTAATCAGCTCAACGAAACCGCTAACGCCGAATCTTGGAATCGGATTTTCGTCCATATTTCACTATTGTTAGCTGGTAAAATACATAGCCTAGCAGCAGCGCCGTCAGCAGCACAATTACCCGGTAAAGTACAATCGCTGCAATCGACTGGCCGCTACCTATACCTGATAAAGCCAAAACACTAACCATGATTGCCTCGTAGGCGCCCGTTCCGCCTGGCGTTACCACAATGAATCCAGCAATTGTCGCTATGCCATAAGCAATCAAAATCGACGCCGGGTTGACACTCATTCCCAGCGCCTGGAAAGTAATCCAGATTGGCGCGATCTCGGTAGCGGTAAATAGCATTGCCCACAAAAACGGCTTCAGCAGCACGCGCTTATCGCGCTTTAGCTCGTTAAAATCGTCGTGCATATCATAGAAAAACTTCTCTATCGACTCCCGCTTCAACACCACCTGCGGCCGCCGCGCAAAAAATGACGCCGTACCATTAGTTATCGTCGTAATCCTCTTGGCTAATTTTTTCATCCGGTGGACGCTATTCAAAAAGTACGCGCCCAGCAGCGTCGCCATCACCAGCAAAAATACCAGCGTTGAGCTCATCAAAATTATCCAGCGGTTAACACGGCCGTCAATCGTCACCATCAAAACAGAAACTACCAAAAAGACCACAATCGCCATAAACCCCACCACATAACGCACAAATTGCGCCATCGTCGCCCGTCCGATTGGCACACCGTACTTGCCTAAGCGCCAATTAGCATACGAAATACCACTGACACCGCCGCTAGGAAAAGCATGATTAACAAAATTTAACTCTAGCGATATACGTGCCAGAGTTGCCGGATTAATATTCTTCACGAAGCCTTTCTGACGCAAATACGAAAAAATCATCTCGCCAGTCGCCAAATATCCGGCCGCAATAATTGGCAGCATCCACACAAGCTTGCCAAGGTTAATTTTACCTAGCAAACCCCAAGCATACACCAGTTCGCTTCTAGCTAGAAAAAGTATCAAAGCAATCAACAGCAACGTGGCAATACTCAACCACAATCGAAAAGACAGTCTCCTTTTCATACAATCTAGTATACTATATTTATGCATATCACAATACTTGGCCGCCAGCCAGCACTTGGAATAGCCGAGCTAGAACAGCTCTACGGCGCTGACAATGTCCGATGGTTTTCGCAGCAAGCAGCGCTTGTAGATTCGCCTGATTTTGACTTCGAGACCCTCGGCGGCAGCCAAAAAGCCGGCCGGGTCGTTCTCGAACTCGACCGCGGCAATTGGCTAACCGCCAGCCGCCAAATCGTTCAGCACTACGCCGCCAAATGGCGTGCCAGCGAGCATAAAATAACTCTTGGCATCAGCGCTTACGGCTTCAAAATCTCGCCGCGCGATGTCCAAAAAACCGCCTTGCTCATCAAGAAAAAATTACGCGACAGCGGTACTAGCTTACGCCTTATCCCGAACCCAGAAATCGCCCTTAACACCGCTGCTAGTCATCACAACAAGCTTGGGTTATCACCAACGAAAGTTGAATTGCTAGTCGTCCGAGCACCAAATAATCGCCTCATTATCACTGAAAGCGTCGGCGCCCAAAACATCACCGCGCTGGCTGCCCGCGACCAAGCTCGCCCGCGCACCGATGCTTTCGTCGGTATGCTGCCGCCGAAATTAGCGCGGATGATGATAAATCTATCTGGCGAGACGAAACCTGGCCGCCTCTGGGACCCTTTTTGCGGTACTGGCACCGTTCTCCAAGAAGCGCGGCTCAAAGGAATAAACGTCTACGGCAGCGACCTGAGCCAAAAAATGGTTGATTATGCCACAGAAAACATGCAGTGGCTCGATAATAAATACCAAATCAACCCCCAGTGGCAGATCTTCCAAGCTGACGCTACCGCTGTCAAGCTCAACGCCGCTCAAAAATCTGAAATCACCCGCATCGTCTGCGAAGCCTACCTCGGTCAGCCCTTCTCGGCCCCGCCAAAGCCTGCCAAGCTCACCGCAGTCCGCGGTAACTGCAATCATATCATCAGCCAATTTTTAGCAAACATCCGCCCGCAAATCAATCCGAGTACAGCACTAGTCGTCGCTGTGCCCGCCTGGCGCGACCATAGCGGTAAGTTCACGCATTTACCGCTTATCAATCAGTTGGCAGATTTAGGCTACCGACGCCTACATCTAAACTTAGTCAGCGACGACCAGCTGCTCTACTACCGCCAAAACCAGGTGGTAGCACGAGAGATTTTACTGCTTAAACCTCTCGATGAAAATTAAAAGCAGCCCGCCCGCCAAGCTCGCGCCTGCTACAGTAATTACTTTCGTAAAGCTTGACATTTCCGATAGCTTCGCGTACAATAGCATAGATTGTCTTATATTAAATTAAAGGAGTTTTATGTCACACGTTAAAGCTGGCGGTTCGAGCGATAATACCCACAAAAGTGCTGGTAGGCGCAATGGCGTCAAGCGTTTCGGCGGGCAAAAAGTCAACCAGGGCGAGGTGCTAGTTCGCCAGACTGGCAGCACCAAAGTTGCCGGCCCAGGTACTTACATCAGCCGCAACTACACTATCCACGCAGCTAAGAGCGGCACCGTAGTTTTCAAGCATATCAAGAAGCCATCGTTCACCGGCAATACTCACCCGCGAACTCAAGTTTGCGTTGAATAAGCTAGGTTCATTAGGTGTACTACCTTGGCTAGCGAGATACCGCTACTAGCCTTGTTCGTTGTTTTCTTGGCGCTTTACTGATACGTTCATGAGTCTTTGCAGTTCTACGATACTTTTGTTCAGCTGTAAAGCATGCTGTGAGTATTCTTCGTCACTGATATGTCTTGAAAAGCCTTGCTCAGCAACATTATTCATTGCTGCCAAAGCGTACCTAACCTGGTCTATCGCATCACCCAGGCGGGGTTTTTCGCCCCGTGGCAAATCGCCTCCGACTTCTTCGACAGCGCCGTTGCACCTGTTGAGCATGGCTAAGATGCCTGACGTAGACTCTTGTATGCGCCCAAATAGCACAGGAGCTCGCAAAGTATTTGCCGTTTTCAGCACTCTAACCAAATCCTTTGCCACGCCCGCCATATTTCGTATAGTAAGCTGCGTGGTGTCCGCTTCTGCCAGCCTTTTTAGCGCCTCGGAGCCACTAGGAGACTGCTTATCTGATACTTCTAGCGATTCATTTGGATCTTGCTCATCTGAGCTCCCCGGCTCCTCTTGATTTTCTGGCGCGACAGATTCGCTTTCAGTATCGGCGACAGACGAATCGCTGCCTGAATTAGCCTTTTCAACAGCTGGCGAAGAATACTCACCCCTGAGCGCAGCCAGTACCTCTTCGCGAGTTTGCGGCTTTGGAGCTGGCCTACTAGTCTTCGTTGTCCCACCTCTTAACGCAGCCAATACATCTTCGCGAGTTGGTGGCTCTGACTCTGCTTTTGCTTTCGAACCCAACTTGCCAGCCGCTCTTAGCGCAGCACGCAACTTTTCACGCTCATCAGCCGGCTGCTCTGGCAGCTGGCTATCGCTAGGTTTAGGCTCGTAAAACCGCCTACCAGTAGCTAATCTGCCTAATTCATCACTTATTTCACTTAATCGTTCCCCGCTAGCTTCTTTTTCAGACTCAGCACCTAAATCTTCAGTGCTTGGAGACTCGCCGTCTGGTGCTGGATAGCCAATTATTGATTCTTTAGGCAATTCGCCGTCTGGCGCTGTACTTTTTGATGTATGTGTTTCTGGCATATACTACTATTATATCAAAACATAAGCGAAATGTCAACTACAGCACCATAAACCAGCAAACTAAGCAATTTCGCAAGCAGCTTTAGCTTACTTGCTCATGCCTAGGTGGTAGCGCACGCGCTCGACAACATCGCCGATAACTACTTGCGATTTTACTAAATAATCGTCAACACCGAGCTGCTCGGCGCGTTCTTTGTCTTTAGGCTGGCTGAGCGCCGTTAGCATAATCACCCGGATATTGGTAGTCTCCGGCGTATTACGCAAAATATCCAAAACGTCAAAACCGCTAATTTTCGGCATCATAACGTCCAGCAAAATCAAGTCAGGATGTTCAGACACCGCCAACGACAGCGCGTCCTCGCCATTATTTGCTTCACAGACGTCAAAACCCTCCAGTTCAAGGCGCGACCGATATACTGATGCTAGCGCAGTGTCATCCTCTACTAGCAAAATCTTACGTTTGCGTGTATCCATAGTTTATATAGTATACCAGCCTGGCGATAAGCACAAGGGCTATGAAGCTAATTCTTTAGCGCGCGCCATTTGCGGATCGCGCCCAGCGTTATTATCATCCTGGCTCATTTTAACCGTCTGGTTCGGCTGAATGCCCTCTTTGGTGATGTTTCTGTCTTGCGGTGTATACCAGCGGGCCACTGTCACCTTGAGGATACGATCGTCGGATAGGTTGATCACCTTTTGTACCGTTCCCTTACCGAAGGTTTTTTCACCAACCAAGGTGGCCGCTTGATAATCTTTCAGTGCGCCGGCCACAATCTCGCTAGCACTGGCCGAGCTACTGTTGACGAGAACGATAGTTTTCTTGCCTTTGAGCGTCGGATTGCCTGATGCTTTGACAGTTTCAGTCACCTGGCCACGGCTTTTTTCGGTAACGACCGTTTTGCCACTATCTAGCCACAAACTCGCCACTTCTTGCGCCGCTGTCAAATAGCCGCCGCCGTTGTTACGCAAATCAACAATAACGCTTTTAACACCTTTGTCAATGAACTCTTTAGCAGCTTTGCGAGCTAGCGAACCGGTGTTGTCGTCAAAGCGCGAGATCGTCAAGACACCAACGTCGTCGCTAACCGACCAACGGACGCTAGGATCGCTAATCTGAGCCCGCGTAATTGAAAAGTCTAGCGATTCGCTGCCGCGGCGCATGGTTAACTTGACAGTTGTGCCCGCTTCGCCAGTAACTTTATCAGCCACGCCGCTAGCCGTCTCGCCTGCTACTGATGTACCGTTCACAGCCACAAAGATATCGCCCGTTTTAAGGCCGGCTTTCTTGGCTGGAGAATCATCGAGAACCCTGAGCACCGTTGGCTGCAAATTACGCACGCCGATTTCGGCACCAATGCCAGAAACTTCGCCGTTTAGACTTTTGTTAAATTCTGCCGCTTCTTCCTTATCTAGAAATGTCGTGTAGTCGTCGCCGACCGCTTTGACCATGCCGCGAGCCGCCCCGTCAGACAGCTTATTAGCATCCAAATCACCGTCATAATTCGCTGCTAGTTGACGATAAGCTTCTTTCATCACCTCGGTATCAAGCGGCTGCTTAGCCACCTTGATGCCAAAAATCGGCGCTGCTATCTGATAGATCTCTTCACTGCGCGTACCGGCTGCAAACGATACGATTATCGCCAAGACCAACGACGCCAAGAAAACACCCTGCGAGACCTTCCGCTGCCGAGGCTTCCGCC
Organism: Candidatus Saccharimonadota bacterium; assembly: GCA_013333625.2. Taxonomy (GTDB): domain Bacteria; phylum Patescibacteriota; class Saccharimonadia; order Saccharimonadales; family Saccharimonadaceae; genus Saccharimonas. Next base: position 13,544 of record JABCOL020000035.1, read on the forward strand.
CCTTATTTTCAACTCCCTGTTCGTTTGCCATAATCATAATTATAGCGCACTCTGGCTGAGTACGCTATAATTTACCGCTTATTATCTTGATCTCGCTAGAAATATATATAAGTTAGCCCAGCACTTGAACGCGTGTAGTAGTGATAGCGGCCCCAGCCTAGACCGTCGATATTATTGTTGTAGTCGCTAACAGTAATCGTACCATCGCCATTAACTGCTTCGACATACATAGCGTGGCCGTAAGCGCCAACATACTGGATAGCTACCGAGCCAGCTTTTGGTGTTGGACCGTTGGCAATACCATAGCGAGATGTTGTGCTCGGCCACTGATTAGCGTTACCTGCCCCGCCAAAATGCGGTACGTAACGGCCAGTACTAGCTACTTTCCAGGCGGTGTAACTGACGCATTCGCGGTTGTAAAGGCCCCAGTTATCAACTATCGTATCTTGCTCGGCATTAGCCCAAACCGACGGATATCCGCCGCCGCTAGCCGAGCCCGTACCAATATTAGTAGAGCCTGAAGCACGGGCAGCTGCAGCCATAGCGGCAGCCTGCTGAGCGCGAACACTGCTGATTTCGCTGTTACGCTTGGCGACCAGGTTATTGTAGGCTGATTCCTCGCCGCGTGTGTCTGAAACTAATTTAGCCTGTTCGGCCTCTTTGGCAGCTAGCGCGGCCTTTTGCGACTTCTGGTCGCGCAGTACGTTCTCGACTTGCTTTTTCTGCTTTTCGAGTTGCGCTTTGAGCGATTTAATCTGTTTGATCTTGGTGCTCAGATTGTCCTGCATTGACGAGCGGTATTCTTGCTTGTCAACGTAATCGCCGATGTTTTTGCTGCTAGCCAGCATCTCGAGCGGCGAGATTGAGCTATCAACGTACATATCGGCAACAATTTCGCCAAGAGCTTCTTTGTTAATCTCGATTTTCTTTTCGGTAGCAGCGATATCTTTCTCAAGCTTATCGCGCTTAGCTTGGCTAGTATTAATTTGCGCTTGGATTTCATTTTTTTGCTTGGTTAATACATCAAGCTGCGCTTGCAGCGTTGACGCCAGCGCGCCAAGCGTCGCCGCCTGCTGCTGATATGAATCAGCTTCTGATTGAAGTTTTTTGACCTGTTCGTCGTACTGGTCGGCCAACACGTTTTGCGCGAAGGCAACCGGTATACTTGCGCTCATCAAAACAGCTGCTGCGACGATTGACGACTTCGCAACGTGCCGCCTTGACGAAACTGGTGTGGTGGACCTATGTTTCATACCTCTAGCGTAACAAAGCATTACCGCTTTGTCAATAAAGCTACGTCGAATAAGCACCCCCTTTCGTAAATTACTCTACAATTTGAGATAACGGCGAGTAGCCAGTGTCGAGGAAATAATCCCAATCAACGAGCCTAGCAACATCATACTTAGCAAGACCAGCAGCAAATTATTTACCAGAAAGTGCGATGTAGCTACAGCAGCAATTCCATAAGCCTGTAATTTGCCAGAAATCGTCGCGAAAACCCCTACCCCTATAGCGGTCGCTACAACCGCAGCAATACAACCATACACCATCGCTTCTACCAAAAACGGACCGCGGATAAAGCTTTTATCAGCACCGATGAGTTTCATCATCTCGATCTCGCTTTTACGGTTGAATATTGCCATTCTAATGGTATTAAAAACAATCAACGAAGATATTACGACGAAGAGTACGCTCGCTGCCAAACCAGCCCGCTGCGCAAAATCTGTCCAGCGGCCGATATTTTCGATAGCATCGCGCCGGTCGCCAGCAAACGACGGTTCGCGCTTATCATCGATAATTTTTTTGAGCGGCTTATTAGTTTTGACAAAATCGCTAAGACTGTCGGTATCATTGATATTCTCTAGATTAACGCGAATCACTGCTGGCATTTTATTGGCAGCTTGATTGAGGGCATCTAGTATATCTTGGTCAGCCTTATTGTCTTCGGCGCTTTGTTGGCGCGCTTTTTCCGAGGAAACGAATTCAACGCGCTCGACATTATGCAGTTTGCGCAAATCGGCAATAATCGGTTTAGCCTGCTCTTCGGTAGTACCCGTTTTGAGATAAATTGACATATCGACTTTTTTACTCAGCTCTGTTACCGAGTCTGCCAAAATATTGCGCGCCACCACCGTAGTAAAGATAATCAGCAACGTAATCGTCATCACCGCGGTAGCCGCAATCGTTAGCCAAGCATTACGAGTGAAATTATTGACGCCGTAGCGGCACATTCGCACGAAAGTCAGCCATTTGCGCTGGCGGCTGCGCCTTTGTCTGGTCAGGGCGCGCGCACCAGTATTTTTTTTGTCCTCGCGGCGGCTTTTCTTTTTGGTGGCCACTGTCTTGACTTTGTCTCGTCTCATTGCCGATAACTCCCCTGCGCTTGGTCGCTAGTAATCTTGCCGTGGTCAACAGTGATAACGCGGCGCTTTAACCTATTAACAATCTCGACATTATGTGTTGTAAGTATAACTGTCGTGCCATACCGGTTAATCTTCTCAAGCAGGCGGACAATATCCCAACTGTGCTTCGGATCGAGATTACCCGTTGGCTCGTCAGCGATTAGAATCTTTGGCTGGCGCACTACTGCTCGGGCAATCGCTACTCGTTGGCGTTCGCCGCCCGATAGCTGATGCGGGAACTGCTTTTCCTTACCCTTTAGACCCACCAGGTCAATCACTTTTGGTACAGTATTTTTAATTTCGCGGTTAGTCATGCCGGCGATTTCTAGCGCAAAGGCCACATTTTCGAACACCGTCCGGTTCGGTAGTAACTTAAAATCCTGAAAAACTACGCCAATTTTGCGGCGCAGCAGCGGGATATGCTTGTCCTTGAGCTGGTCGTAATCAATACCGCCAACGACAATCTTGCCGCTAGTCGGCTTTTCTTCGCGCGTCAATAATTTGAGCAAGGTCGATTTGCCAGCTCCGCTCGTCCCAACGATGATCACGAACTCGTTCGGCTCAACATGCAGATTAACACGGTCAAGCGCTGGCTTGCTGCCCTTACCATACACCTTGGTCACTCTATCTAACAGAATCATCACTACCTATTGTAGCATAAGCTAGTTTATAGCGATAGCCAGCTACTCGGTCGCCGCTTGCTGCTCAAGATATGCTTCGATAAAACCGTCAATGTCGCCATCTAGCACACCGCGGGCGTTATGCGTCTCGAACTTAGTACGCGTATCCTTGACTAATGTGTAAGGGTGAAGCACGTAATTACGAATCTGCGCGCCCCAGCTAGCCGACTCGCCTGCCCGCAGATCAGCTAGCGTTTCGGCGCGTTGCTCTAGCTGCATTTGCGCTAAGCGGCTTTTGAGGATTTTCAGCGCGGTTTCTTTGTTTTGGAGCTGGCTGCGCTCATTTTGGATCGCCACTACCGTACCTGTCGGCAAGTGAGTGATGCGCACTGCGGAATCAGTTGTATTGACTCCTTGCCCGCCGTTGCCGCCGCTGCGATAAATATCAATTCGCAAATCTTTGTCGTCGATCTCGACCTCGCCTGGCGCGTCCATTTCCGGCATGATTTCGACCAGTGCAAAGCTAGTCTGCCGCAAATTATCAGCATTGAACGGACTGAGCCGCACCAGCCGGTGCACCCCGTGTTCGCTGCGCAATTTGCCGTAAGCAAAAGCACCGCGGATAATGTATGTCGCATTCTTGATACCGGCCTCCTCGCCTGTCGAACGCTCGACTAGCTCGGTTTGCATATCATGCTTTTCAGCCCAGCGCAGATACATTCGCTCTAGCATTTCTGCCCAATCCTGCGCATCCGTACCGCCAGCGCCAGCGCTCAATTTGAGAATCACCGCCCGATTATCGTATTCGCCTGAGAATAGCAAATCTTTGCGGCGCTCCTGGTATTCTGCCTCGAGAGCTGCTAACTGCTCGGTAAACTCTGCCAGCATCGAGTCGTCGCCTAAATCCATTAGTTCAACAATGTCCGAGATTTGTGAACGCAAAATCTGCCACGGCTCAATTTGCGAACGTAAGCTCGCCGCCTGCCGCGTCAGCATCTGCGCCCGCTCGACATTCGCCCAGACGTTCGAATCGGCCAGCTGTTCATCAAGCACTGCCAGCTCTTCAGCGCGAGCGTCAATATGCAAAGCTTGGCAAGCGTTAGCCACGCGAGCACGGAGATCTTCAGCTTGTTTTCGTAACGGCTGCATAGAACCTAGGCAGCAGTCTCGTCTTGATTTTGGCTGGTGTCATCTGATTTGCGGCGAGTTGATTTCTTGGTAGAATTTAGCTCTACGGTTGTCGGCTCAGTAGCAGGTTCGGATTCAGCGGGTTCAGAAACATTAGACTGAGCAGCAGCTGGCGCAACGCTCTGCGGCTGATTTTGCGGCTCAACCACACCCTTCCAGTAGTCAATCTGGCTCAACCGGCGTACCAAAAACGGATGATCGCTAAAGGTCTGTGCAAAATGATTCATCGGGCGTTCAGCCGTGTACTGCATCCACTGGCGCGCTACCTCGTTCATGCTATCTGCCGCATCGGGACCGACATGTACTTTGATTAGCGATTTCTTGACTAATTCGCTATCGCCCAAATACATCAAAGCTAGACGATCGGCGGTTAGCTCGGCACGGCGGTGCCAGAATCCAGAAATCCAACTACCCAATACGCTGATAATCGGAATCGACAAAAACGGCATCAAATACACGTTAGCGTTGGCATGGCGGTATTTGATATGTGCCATCTCATGTACGACAATCACTTTTAGCTCATCCTTGGTCAAGTAGCGAATCGATCCAGAATGCAGCACGATAGAATATGGCCTAGCAAAACCAAAAGCATAAGCATTCATCACTGGATTCTGTGTGATGAAAATCTCGACTTGCGGCATCTCTAGATCAGCCGACACCTGGTTAGCCCAATCGCGCAGCCACGCGTAAGCGCTATATTCAACCTGCAAAGCATTACCCAGCATTTGCTGGCGCATCATCCGCACCATAAACATGCCAATACCTAGCAGCATGCCCAATCCCATAATCATAAAAACTATCGCCAGCAATACAGCAATCACGCCATCGCTGAACGATAACTCAACGTGGTGTCCAGCATTGTCTGTTGACATTTCCTGGAATGTTGTATAGATAAAATAGCTAGCCGCAAAGAAACAAAAGATAATGATAGTTATTGTCAGAACGACATTATCTTGCGCATTGCGAGCCCGCGCTACGGCAAGCTGGCCTTTGGTTTGCGCCTGCGATTGCGGCGGCTGCTGATACTGTTGGTATTGCTGGTACGGCTGTTGATCCATAAACCCTCCGATTAGATACTATCTCAAGACTCGCGCCTATTCCTGCTTATTATAGCAGTATTAACAGCAATAAGCAGCAATTTCGGCGTTTCAAATCTGCCAAAACTGCGAGCTCTGGCATTGTCGTAGATATCGTTACGGCGGTTTTGCTATACTTTTTGTATGAAGATCGGCATATTTGATACGGGAACTGGCGGCAAATTAGTAGCAAAGAGGCTGAAAAAATTACTACCGCAGCATTTGTACATCACGGCAATCGACCGCGAACACGCACCGTACGGCAATCGTTTGCCGGAAGAAATTATCACACTGACTGACGCCGCCATCCAGTCGCTGCTATCATGCGACATTATTGTTCTGGCATGCAATACCGCCACGACCAACGCGATTAGCTCGCTGCGGCAACGTTACCCAGACGTATGCTTTATCGGCTTTGAACCGATGATCAAATCAGCCGCCGCCCTGACCAAATCGCATCATATCACCCTGCTGGCGACAAACGCCACCAAACACAGCCAGCGTCTGCGCGCGCTTATCAGTGAATATGCTACTGGCGTTCGTATCGACACGCCAGACACTCACGCGTGGGCGCAGATGATCGATCAAGGTTTGGCCGACGATATTATACTTGATGAAGTATCGACCAGTGTTGCGGACGGTAGCGATGTTATTGTTCTAGGCTGCACGCATTATCTGGCGCTTAAGAGGCGGTTACAACGCCTTTTCCCGCAATGCCGCATTCTTGAACCTACTGCAATTATTGCCAAGCGGATTAGCGATTTTGCTAAGTTAGCTTAGCTATCTAGCCCCCGCTAGCAATACTAGAATTTACCGTATATTGGCATATAACGGTACTAAAGCTTCTCCACCGCTGCCACGAACTGCTCGCCGCGGTCATTATAGCTCTTGAACATATCGAAGCTAGCGGCGGCTGGACTGAGGATCACTACGTCGCCAGATTGTGCTTGATTTTCTGCCGTTTCGACAACTGTTGGCATCACCGCCATTTCCAGCTGGACAACCTGGCAAGATACCTCATTTTTATGCAAAATTTCGATAATTTCACTGGCGTTAGCGCCGTTGACAATCACCGCTCGTATTTGCTGCCTGGCGATTTCCTGCGCTAATTCCGTATAGTCCGCACCCTTGTCAGAGCCGCCCAAAATCAAAATTTTTGGCTCCGTGAAAGCTTTTAACGCGGCAATAGCACTACCAGGCGTGGTTGAAATACTATCGTCGTAATATTTAACGCCATTTTTCTCGGCAACGAATTTCAAACGGTGCGGCAATCCTGTAAAACTCTCCAGTCCAGCAACAAATTGCTCATTAGTCACCGTAATCGGCAGTCCCGTCACCGCGCTCATGGCTGCGCAAGCATTCTCTAGGTTGTGTGCGCCCGGCAACCGCAAATGGCTGATATTACAAATACGCCGATTTTGCACGCAAAAGTAGCCGTCCTGAACATAAACCTGGTCATCGTCGGGAATAGCGTAGCGCTGCGCAAAATCCAGCGTATCACCATGATTATCGCCCGTATCTAGCAGCCTATCAAGCGGCGCGGCAGCCACTTCCCGCGAATATTTATTCGTCGGGTGATATAAACAAACATCGCCAAGATGCTGGTGGCGGCGAATATTTTTCTTGGCATTAAGATAGTCGGCGAAATCCGTATGGACATTCAGATGATCCGGCTCGATCATTAGCACCACCGCAATGTGCGGCGATTTTTCTAGATCCCACAGCTGAAAGCTAGACAATTCATAAACAACAACATCATTTTTTTTAATCTTCGGCAAGATATCCAGCGCCGGCACGCCAATGTTGCCGACCAGATGTACCGTCTGACCAGCTTGCCGTAATATTGCTGCAATTAGGCTACAGGTCGTCCCCTTACCTTTCGTTCCTGTCACGCCGATAATCGGCGCCGGACATTTGTCGAAAAACTCATTGGTCGCCGACCAAATCTTGCCGCTAGTCTTGATGTTACGCGGTGGCAGACTAGCCGTCCGCACCACCAAATCAGCGCCGTCCAGCTGCTCGCTAAAGACGTTTTTGCCAGAAATCAACCTAACGCCACTCGGAATAGCCGGCAGTTTATCCGCCGGACGTTCATCAGCCACCACAAACTCCGCATCAGGAAATCTCTGCCGGAAATATATCAGATTTGATATACCTTCTACGCCGTAGCCAGCGATAATAATCTTCATAACGACTATTATAGCACGCGCCTAACCCGCTAAAATACCAATATTTCACGCGTTGATTTGACAACAAAATCATTTATTGATATATATATTAATCTTTTGCTCCGACCAGCGAGAGATAGAACGTTTCCGTTTATCATAGGAAGGAGGGCTGCCATGTGGTGGCTCCTCACAGCGGTGGTTTGTACCATCGTTGGATTCTTTCTCGCAATCTGTGTCGCCACTGTTACATCTAACGAGAACGACGGGTTCGCCAGATTTGCAAGCATCACGGCCTTCGTCGTGATTGTGCTCTACACGTTTGCAAACCTCGCCGTTTACGGTTGTTCTTTGCCGCACACCGAAAGGCAAAGAACTGCGACTTTTGCGGAGGCTGCATCGCACTACGGCCTCGACAGCGGGACTGCGTACCCGCTGTCTGTGGGAGATAAGTCTGTCTCGCTGTCGGGAAATATGACCGTTAACGGAAGCCTGTTCCACGTCAGTGGACAGGCGCAGTTCCAGGGTGGTACTGCCCTCCTGGTAGGATTTCAGCATAATGGGTTTTATGAGGTCATCGAAATTCCGTTGGCTAACATTGAGTTCATTATCATTCCTGATAACGAAGCGTCAACTATGACGCTCAGTCTCGACAATACCTCGTGGTCTGCCGCGGGGTACAAGGTTGACGAGAAGTTTAGCCGCGACTGCCGGCCGTCATTCCGCTTTGGCTGGTGGCCAGCGGAGTGCAGCACCAGTCTGCAGAGCTTCGCTGTCACTCCCTCGGTAAATGAGGGTTTGGCGGGAGTCCTTCAGAAGGTTCTCGCCAACGGTAACGCTGGTAAGTTCGCCGTGATGAAGGTCCACAGACCCGACTATGATCGGATTGTCGGCTCTGCTAGCACTGGAACAGAGACGGAGACGGAAACACCAACTCCGTCGCCCGCCCAACGTTGAGCGTAAAATGCTCCGCTGGGTCGGCGGCGGAGCATTTTACTTTTGATTGAAATTATTATTCTAAAACAGCTTTTCTAGCTTATCATTTAGCCGCGTCAGTGATTTCTGATCGCTAGCACTGACACCAGCCAGCACCCAGGTGTCCGCGCCGATAAATTCGCGCGCCGTCGCAATCATACGTTCGCGAGTGATATTGCGGATTGCCTCGGGCACGCGCTCGTAATCTTTGACAAAACCGTCGCCGAAATAGCGCCCGCTATAGAAATTGCTAATCTGCGCGACCGTCTGCGCCCCCATCTGGTGACGCCCTAGCGCGTAGGACTGCGCTGCCGACAGTTCTTCTTCGCTAATCTGCCCGTCGAGCACCGCTCGCACTTCGCCGGCGATAATGTCGAAAAGCCGGTCAGCGGTCTCGACATTGACCTGCCCGCCAAAATCCCAGCTACTATCATAAAAGCCAGCGCTCGCTTCGCTAAACATACCGTACGCCAAACCCTTTTTGCGGGCCGCACCAAAGATACGCGAGTGCATCGTGCCGGTCAGGATATGATTCAAACACGACATCGCCTCTAGTTCGGCGTCATTGATTTCGCGCGGCAGCGACATGCTCCAACCAAAGGTCAGATTAGTCGCTTCTTTACGCTTGATAAGGGTCGGAGCGGCCTTTTTCAAAACATCGCGCGGCACCACGAAACGTTCGCCGCGCGGCAGTTCCCAACCCTCAAGCATACTCTTAATACGCTCGCGCCGGCCGTCTAGCTTGCCCGCAATCACAAAACGCATATTGTCGGAAGTGTGGGTTTTGCGATGATGACGCTGAATATCCTCGAGCTTGATATTATCAATCGTCCGCAAACGCTGCCAAAACGTATAAACGTCCTCGCCCAGCAATTGCTGAACTTTCGGCCAAAGCACGCGGCCGTGATTATTCAAATATCCCGTTAGTTCACTGCGGACATTGCCCTTTTCAGCCTCTAGCGATTCTTGCTGAAAGCGCGGCTGGCAAATCGCCACTTGTTGCAATTCTAAAATCCGATCCCATTCAAAATCAGCGCAGTCAGCCACATACACCATTGACAAGTCGCTTGTCCATGCATTATGGTACGCGCCATTTTTGGTGAATTCTGCTTCGTAAGCATGCTCGCTCGAGAACTTAGCATTAGCGCCAAACGACATATGCTCCATCACATGAGCGGTTTCATAAATATTTTTGCGTCCAACATAGCGGTTGCCAGCGCGAAATTGAAACTGGAAGCTCATCACCGTCGCGCCAGGCACGTCAATAAGCAGCCCACGCGAACCATTGTCGAGCCGTACTTCTGTTACTGTGTGTTTCATCTAGCGGCTCTTTTTTCGATTCTGGCGCTTGGCCTTTTTCTTTTTGCGGGCAACGTTGCGCCTATGATTAGTTTCGGCGGTCGAGGCGGCTCTTTTTATTGAACCGCCGAAATCGTGATCGCGATTCTCTTCGCCGCCAGTGATTTCGTTGACTCCATGCTCGACCGAAGTCTCGGCAAGCTTCGTCAATTCCGTTTGGTGGTCATCGTCAATTGATTCGCGGCTAATAGCGTCGGTGGCGCGCACATGATAAATAGCACGCAAAACTTCCTCGCGCAATGTCGCTTGCAAGCTATCGAACAGCTTCTGCGACTCGCTGCGGTATTCAACCAGCGGGTCGCGCTGGCCGACGCTGCGCCAGTGAATACCTTCGCGCAAATGCTGCATATTTTCGAGGTGCTGCATCCATAGCGTATCAAGTACTTGCAGATAAACTTCGCGCTCAACCCCGCGGATTAGATCGTCGCCGAGCTCTCTTTCTTTGGCTGTATACATTTTTTGTGCAGCAGCTAACGCTTTATCGCGGCGCTGACTATCTTTTTTGATCGCGCCAATTTTTTCAATTTCGTCGGTCTCTAGCGGGATAATCTCTGCGAATTCTTCGACAAATTTTGGATTATTCTTGGCCGGCACCTCTGTTAATTTATTAACCATCGCCCGCAGCAAACGCTGAATTTCTGGTTTGATATTATCGCCTTCGAGGATTTTGCGGCGCACCGTGTAAACAACTTTGCGATGGCGGTTAATAACATTATCGTACTGAACAACATTTTTGCGCGTATCAAAGTTATATCCTTCGACTCGCTTCTGCGCTGCCTCCAATGTCTTGCTGACGGCACGATTCTGGATCGCTGTCTCCTCATCGACACCTAAGCGTTCCAGCACATTAGCAATCCGCTCGCCCTGAAAGATACGCATCAAATCATCCTCAGTCGAAACATAAAACTGAGTATCGCCTGGGTCTCCCTGCCGGCCGCCGCGGCCGCGCAGCTGATTATCAATTCGGCGCGATTCGTGGCGCTCTGAACCAATGACCACTAGACCGCCCAGTTCTTTGACGCCCGGCCCGAGTTTGATGTCGGTGCCGCGCCCAGCAATATTAGTAGCTAGCGTAATCGCGCCCTTTTCGCCAGCATGCGAGATAATCTCTGCTTCGCGCTCATTGTTTTTGGCATTTAGAATTTCGTACTTAATACCTTCGCTATCCAAATATTTGGCGATCATTTCGTTTTTAGCGATTGAACCAGAGCCAACCAACACCGGACGGCCTTCATCGTGATATTCTTTGATCGCTTGAGCTACTGCTTTCAGCTTGCCTTTCTCGGTCTTGTAGATTAAGTCCTGATGGTCCTGGCGAGTAATTGGTTTGTTCGGCGGCACCACCACTACGTCAAGCGAATAAATTTGTTGAAACTCTTCAGCCTCAGTGAAAGCAGTACCAGTCATGCCGCTAAGTTTTTTGTACAGCCGGAAGTAATTCTGAAAGGAAATCGTCGCTAGCGTCATGCTTTCCTGTAATACTGGTACGCCTTCTTTGGCTTCAATCGCCTGGTGCAAGCCTTCGCTATAACGGTTGCCTTGCTTGAGCCGACCAGTGTGCTCGTCAACGATTATCACCTCGCCGTCGTTTGTCACCACATAGTCTTTGTCGCGATGAAACAGCGTTTGCGCCCGCAAAGCTTGATCCATATGGTAAACGCTGCGCACATACTCTGGCGTGTATAAGTTTTTTATACCCAGCATTTTTTGGACTTTCTCGACCCCTTCGTCAGTAAGAGCTACCTGCTTGCGCTTCTCTTCCAAGGTATAATCCTCTGGCGTCAACTTCGCCGCAATCTTGGCAAATTGATAGTAGCTATCAGGATTTTCAGCGGCCGGCGCGCTAATAATCAGCGGCGTCCGCGCCTCATCGATCAGAATCGAGTCCACCTCGTCGACAATCGCAAAATTCAAATCGCGCTGGCGCACCAGCTCGATATCGTTAACCATGTTGTCGCGCAAATAATCAAAGCCAAATTCGTTATTAGTACCATAAGTAATATCTGCCTGGTAAGCTTCTTTACGGGTGCACGGACGAAGCTTCTTCATGCGCGGATCAGTATGCGCCTCATTGTCATAATTTTCGTCGTATAAGAATGAAGCCTCATTGATGATCACACCAGTCGATAAGCCTAACGCATTATAAATTTGCCCCATCCAGCCAGCATCACGCTGCGCTAGATAATCATTGACAGTTACAACATGTACACCTTTGCCTTCAAGCGCATTCAAGTAGGCCGCTAGCGTCGACATCAAAGTTTTACCCTCGCCAGTCTTCAGCTCGGCCACACTACCCTCATGCAACACCATTGAACCAATCAGCTGCACATCGTAATGGCGCTCGCCGATTGTCCGATCGGCCATCTCGCGCACCACCGCAAAAGCGTCTGGCAAAATCGTATCAAGCGTCACAGATTTCTTCTGCAAACGTTTGCGCAGAACATCGGTTTGGCCAGCCAATTCCTTGTCAGATAGTTTCTTGTATTTCGGGCCAAGCGCATTAATTTCGTCGACTTTCTTTTGTAAACGCCGCAAAATCCGCTTCTGCGGGTCACCGAAAACCTTCGTCAGCACCTTCTGTTGTGTTATCGCCATAACGTCAAATTTCCCTCACTTTCAGGTATTTTCCAAAAACTCCCCTAATTATAACTGTTTTCGGGGAGTTTTGGAAGAGGCTGCTACTAAATCGCTACTGTGTTTCGCGGTCAAAACCGCGTTTGAACCGCGCTAGTATATCGCGCCGGCCGACATGAGCTAACAAATTTTGCTTGTACTTGCGAAGTTGCCCGGCTAGCTTGCGCTCGACTATATCAGTTGCCGCCATAACATTCATTGTCGAATCTTTAGCTTTGATGACCTGATCTGGCACGTTAATAATCACTTCGACTTCATATTTGTTGCCGTTGTCGCGATTGACTTCCTCGATTTTCACCGAAGCACTCATAGTTTTGCGAGCATGCCGCGTCACTAAGCGATCTAATCTGCCAATCTTCTTGCTAATATATTTTTTCGTCGGTTCATCCAAAACGTAACCGCCTACGCCAGTTATATCAATATCTGCAATCACTTTGACCCCTTTCGTTAAACCGATAATGTATTTTAATTATAGCATTTAGCCGCGGCGAGCGCTACCAATCGCCTCAGTAATATTCTGAAAGCCATCGCGATCGAGCAGCTTAACTAGGCCTTCGTTAATTTCGCCGACAACCTGCGGCCCCTCAAACATTAGCGCCGTCACCATAGCCACCAGGCTCGCACCAGCACAAATCTTCTCGTAAGCATCCTCGGCAGTAAACACGCCGCCGACACCGATAATCACAAAACGATCGCGGTATTTGGCATAAGTTTTGAAAATTAAGCCAGTAGTAAGCTCCCGCGCCGGCTGGCCGCTGAGATTTCCCCTAATCTCGTTATCCAGCAATTTTGAATTACGCAGCGCCGAACGGTCCTTGACTAGATTGCCAATCGTTAAACCGGCAATCTCATGCCGATCAATTACTGCTAGCAGCTTCATAAATTCCGGCCACTTTTTATCTGTAGGCATCTTAACGAAAATTGGCCGCGTTAAACGCAAGTCATCTACCGCCGTCAATAATTTATCCAGCCGCGCTGGCGTCGTAAACGGCTCGCCGCCATAAGTATTCGGACAACTAATATTGATTTCGTACAACGGCGCGCAACCAGCTGCCTCTAGCTGGCGCAAACTTTGGCAATAGTCAGCAATCGCTTCGCTATCGCTAACATTTTCGGGATTATTGGTTTTAGCAACTGACACGCTCAACGGGAAATCGCGCCACAGCCGCCGCGGATACCGCTTAATTCGCTGTATATTGCGAGCGACTCCGTTATTTGCCAAGCCGACATTAACTACAATCGATTTCTCGCTCGGTAAGCGGCGAAACCACGGCCGCGGATTACCAGCACAAACCTGCGCAGTAGTCGAACCGCCAATTTCGAAACCTAAGCCAATCCGTTTAGCTATTGGCGGCAAGTCGAAGTTCTTGTCCAGCCCAGCTGACATTCCTAGCGGATTCTTGAATTTTAGGCCTAAAATCTCCTGCTCGAGCCGCGAATTTCGATAATTCCACACCCGCAAAATATTCTCGCCGCGCACTCGGTGCAGTGCTCGCGCCGCTTTGATCATACCCTCATGCGCTTTGTCTGGATGTTGTCGAAAAAGCAACGGTTTAGCAAGTTTCTGATAGCCGCTGCGCGAAACTTGGCGCACCACTCGCTTCATCACAATTCCTCGCGATTACCCAGATATGGCCGCAGTACCTCTGGCACGCGCAGCTTACCGTCATCGGTCTGGTAATTCTCGATGATTGCTACTAGCGAGCGCGCCAAGCTCACCGCTGTACCGTTAAGCGTGTGCAGTACCTGCAGCGAGCCGTCGCTGCGGCGCACGCGAATATTGAGATTACGCGCCTGAAAATCAGTACAATTCGAGCAGCTAGTCAACTCGCGATACTGGTTATCGACTGGCGACCAGTACTCGATATCATATTTTTTGGCTGCTGGCGCACCGAGGTCGCCAGCCGCGATATTCACCACATGGTACGGCACGCCTAAGTTTTGCCAAATTTCTTCCTCGATCGACAAGATTTTTTCGTGCATCTGGACTGATTGTTCTGGTGTACAAAAGATATACATTTCCAGCTTATTGAACTGGTGCACGCGGAACAGTCCGCGGCTAAACTTGCCAGCCGCACCCGCTTCTTTGCGGTAGCAAGGGCTATAACCAGCATAGAGTAGCGGCAAATCTTTCTCGTCGATGATTTCGTCAGCATGAAAGCCAGTCAGCGGCGCCTCGGCCGTACCGATCAGCATGACGTCTTCGCCGTCGATGAAATACTCATTACTTTCCTTGTCGCTCTTCGGAGCAAAACCAGAACCGCGCGCCACCCGGCCCGACACCATATGCGGCACTGTCATCGGCGTAAATCCTTTAGAAATCAACAAATTCAGCGCATACTGATAGATCGCGTTCTCTAGCAGCATCAAATCGCCCTTGATGTAGTAAAATTTCGTGCCGGCTACCTTGGCACCGCGCTCAAAATCAAGCCAACCGCGGCCAGTTGCAAAATCTAAATGATCCTCGGCAGATTGGCGCTTATCACCCCACGTTTTAATCTCCACGCTATCCGACTCACCGCCAAGCGGCACATCATCAAGTGTTATATTAGGCACCGCGTCCATTTGCGCTTGAAAATCTGCTTCAATATCGCGCAAATCGCTCTCTAGTTTCGCTAGCTCTTCTTTCAAGGCCCTGCCCTGTTCAATCAGCTCCGGCGCTGGTTTACCGCCTTTCATCTGGCCAGCAATCTCGTTCCGCCATGTTCTCAGTTCATCGACCTGCAGCCGCAGCTGCCGGCGTTTCTCATCGACATCTAGCAAACGAGCAATTGACACGTCATCGTAGCCTTTATTTTTTGCCGATTCCTGCACGCGATCGGCATGTTCTCGAATATAGCGAATATCTAACATAATATTTAGTATATCATCTAGCGGTACCGTACGCCACACAGACCGCCCAGCGTATCCGCAAAGAACTATTTTATTATAAGTTATTCTGTTCGCAGCGCCTCAATCGGGTCAAGTTTCGCCGCCTTGCGGCTCGGCAGCCAACCAGCTACAATTGCCACCAACATCAGAGACAACACTACAACGACAGCGTCTAGCGGCTGGAAAATCAGCAAATCGTGCTTGCCTAGACCCAATGCTTTAGAAATCGCTGGGTTCGCTAGCGTACCGACACCCCAAGCACCTAGCACGCCGATCATACCGCCCAAAAAGCCAACCCAAGCTGCTTCGTAGCGGAACAACCGCCCGATATCACGCTTCGACGCGCCCAAAGCTTTCATCAGACCAATTTGCTGCGTCCGCTCTAGCACCGAGATGTACATAGTGTTGATAATTCCGAACACACTCACCACCAAAGCCAAAATACCAAAACCCATCACGATGGTTTGCAAAATATTTACGAAAGTAAAAATCATACTCTGTACATCTTTCGAAGTCATCGACGAATAGCCAGCGTCCTTCAAACTGTCGCGAACTTCCTCGGGAGTTTTACCACCCGTGGCTGTCGCATTGGCAAAAATATACTTTTGATAAGCATCAGTTCCGGCAGTACTAAAGTCCGTTAATTCCTTAGCGTCGCTCGAATCGATATACAGATTTGGCCGGCTAGACATCTGGTCTGGCGATTTTTTGACGACCGCTACGATTTTGAACTGCTTGTTCAAAGTTTTACCGCTGAGCAACTCCTTCACGCCCTCTTCGCCCTTCTCGATATACGCCTTTTGAATCGTCTCAGTGTCAGTCTGCTGCGGCTGTTGGTTAACTGTAATTGTTAGCGTCGAGCCAACCACTTCTGATGCTGTTTTGCCCAGTTTCTCAGTGTAGCTCTCTGGTATAATCGCCTCGCCTGGCGTCAGCTTTGTTCCCGACTTAATCTCGCGTCCAGCCGCAGGCTCCAACTGCAGGGTATTATCGCGCATCATAACTTGGGCTACATATTTCTTATCATTCTTCACGCTAAATACTACATATTTTGGCCGCAGCTGATAGTTCGGCTCAACATTTTTAAGATCTTTGCGCTGGCGCAATTTTTCAATATCACTCTGAGTAAGCGTGTCATACTCTTGACCATAATACGACGCCGCATTAGGATTATATTCAGTTAATTCGCTTCTACCGCCTACCGCTGATCCAGCAGTAGTAACCCGCTTGTCCTTAGAAATAATTAGGCCGTTCGGATCAATATTACTGCTGATTATCCGATCAACGTACTGCCTAGCACCCTCACCAACCATCAGGCTAGCCATAATCGCGAAGCCGCCGACAGCAATAGCTACACTTGTTAAGATTGTCCGCATTTTGGCGCGGCGCAAATTACGGCCGGCTCTAGCAACGATATCAGTAGTTTTCATTATTTTTCCTCCTCTGTAAGCTTGCTAGTCGACTTATTTTTAGCAGCTGATTTCTTGGCAATAGAGTCCGATTCGATTTTACCATCTTTGATATGAATCACCCGCTGACATTTTTGCGCTAAGTCTTCATCGTGAGTCACAATAATCAACGTAGCGTTGTTTTCTTTACAATAATTAAACAACAAATCCTCAATCACTTTTGAAGTTGCCGAGTCAAGATTACCAGTCGGCTCATCAGCAAATAAGATTTGCGGGCGGCCCACAATCGCTCGAGCAATCGCCAAACGCTGTTTTTGCCCGCCTGAAAGGTCTTTGGCACGCGACTTAATCTTATCACCCAGATCAACCGCCTCTAGAGCTTCGATAATCCGTTTCTTGCGGCCGATTCTTGCCACGCCCGCCGTCTCTAACGCCAAACTGACATTATCGTAACAGCTCTCGCCGCCCTCAACGAAGAAACTCTGGAAGATAAAACCCATCTTCTGCGCCCGAAATTTGTCGGTGGCCCGCGACTTCAGCCGCAAAATGTCTTCGCCGTCAATTAACACCCTGCCCTTTTGCGGCTTGTCTAACCCAGAAATCGCATGCATCAGCGTTGATTTACCGCTGCCGGATTTACCCAGAACCGCCACGCTCGAACCCTCTTCAATATTCAGGCTAACTCTATCCAGCGCCGTAAAAGCATTTTTCTTTTTACCGTATATTTTAGTAATGTTTTTGACTTCAATCATTCAGCTTTCCTCCTTATATCGCCGTTATTACGCCAGTCGTTAGCAATAATATAATTATCACGCCCAAACCGATGCGGTACCGAATAAACAGCGAAAAGTCATTGCGGGCGACAAATTTCAGCAGCCACGCAATCGACCAATAGCCAACCGCAAAAGCCACCGCCGTCGCCAAAATTGTTGACACCCAGCCAACGCCGCCGCCAATATATTTGTAAGCGGTCATCGCCTCTAGCAAACCTGCCGCCACCAAGGCTGGAATACCCAAAAAGAAGCTTAATTTCGTCACCGTTACCCGATCAAAACCGCGGAATAGCCCCACCGAAATCGTCGCCCCTGAACGCGACACGCCTGGAATCAGCGCCAAGCACTGACCCAAGCCAATCGCCAGTGTGTCCCGCCAAGTTGTCTGCCGCTCGCCTCGCCGCACAGCGCTGCATTTGTCGGCTAGCCACATCACCAGGCTCCAGCCAATCAACGCAAAGGCCACAAACCATAGACTGCGCAGCACTGTCTCGACCTCATTTTTGAGAGCATAACCGATAGCCGCAATCGGCAGCGATCCAATAATAATTGCCCAGCCGTACTTGTAATCAAACTGCCGCCGCGCCCGTTTCCACCACAAACCACGCCACCAGGCACTCAATACCCGCCAAATATCATCTCGAAAATAAATTATTGCTGCAGCGATAGCGCCAATCTGAATAATAGCCGTAAAAGCCGTCAAACTCGGGTCGTTGATCCGCATGCCCATCAACTTCTCGACAATCGTCAAATGCCCGGTCGACGACACTGGCAAAAACTCGGTCACTCCCTCGACGATACCCAATATGATAGCCTGCCACCATTCCATAATATTTAATAGTATAGCATTTGCAGCCGTCTCGGCAAAAATCTCAACTATTTTTGCCTATTTTACGCTAAAAATATTGACATAAGCGTGATTTTTTGCTATAAGTTATATAGAAAGTCAGACAAAAATAAAAAGGAATAACGAAATGCCCGCGAGATCACTCGAGAGAACTGGAAGTCCACCACCGCCAGTAGGAGAACAAGGTAAGGATTTTACGTTAGATAACGGATCTGTCGTACATACTGATGAGAATGGTATACCATATTACATAGAAGTGCCGCCTGAAGGCGATGAAACCACCCCTGAATCTGGTCAAGAAAGCGGTGCCGAATACGGAGACGTCGAGCCTGGCCAAGAAAGTGCTGAAGACGCCGCCGAGGTACAGGCTAACGAGACACTGCGCACTGACGCTGAAATTCTAGGCAATCGCTACCCAGTTAGTCAAATGATAAAAGGCGCTGGTAATACACTACAATGGGGCAAGGAAAGAGCTGCAGCAGCTTGGAATAATGCCATGGAGCAGCCAGGCCTCTTGATGGATAAGTTTATGCACGGCCTAGCCCAAAGCTCGTATGACCGGCGCAAGGCAAAGCTTGACGAGGTTGCTCATCTCAGCGACAATCACCCGCTTAAAAAATTCCGTATGAGGAAGCTTCAAAAAGCTGAGGCTCGCCTGAACAAACGCAAAGCAAATCTCGAAATACGACAGAATCGGATGACTGGGCGCGTAGAAGCCGTCAAAAACGCCTATGAAGCACGCCGCGAGGCCACTATCGCCGAATTATCGGAACGTGCAGACAAAGCCCGCGCCCGCAAAGCTCTTCGTGAAGAAATGCGTAGTAAACGTAAAGAACAAAATGAAAATGTTGATGTTGGTTGGTTTGAGGCTTGGGTAGTAGCCAAAAAACACGTCGACTCTATGCCGAAATATCAACGCCGCCGCATCGCTAGCGCCGTCATGAATGCTGCCGAAGCTAGCAAAAACTCACAAGAGGCCAGCTGGCAAGCGCGATACGCCGAGCGAGCTTCTGCTGACGCGCAAAATAGAGTTGAATCAATTGGCGGGCAGCTTCAGCAGACCAGAACCGAGCTAAATAGTATGCGCCAGCAAGCTGGAGAAATCGCCAACATGGAGTCAGACCTGGTTTCGGTCAGAGAGAATGCGGCTAAGCTTCAAGAAAAAGCCGACTCGCTATCCGATGATAGCGCCAATAAATTTGCAGCAATGTACGAAGCCGTCAAGGCTCAGCAGCAACAAGAAAATATGGAGAAAGCAATCGCCGATTACCATAAACGTTTAGCCGAACTGCAGCGACAGGAGACGCAACTTGCGCAGTCGCTGATTCAAGCTCAAAAAGACGTCGAAAACACCGGTAAAGAGTTTGAGAACAGAGCGCGAGCAGAAGCCGCTGCAAAAAAGAAAGCCGAAGCTACCCAGCAAGCCAGAGACCGTAGCGTCGAAAATACCTTTGTCTAAAGTTAAAACAGAAAAAGAAAGGATAACATCATGCCAATTTTAAGCCGCAGTCTCCTCGCAGATTTAGGAATCAATCTATCAGACGAAGATTACCAATCGCTTGCCGACCATTTTGAATCGACGCTAGAGGAACGTGTCATCAACGAAATCGTCCTCGAGCTATCACCAGAGCAAGCCGAAGAACTATCGCACATGCAAGAAGCCAGCGACGACCAAATCGTCGATTGGGTGCGCGCCAATGTGCCAGACTTTGCAGACATTGTGTCTGATGAAATCGATATCTTGCTCGGCGAGCTAGCTGAGGATAGCGAGAAAATGGCCGCCTAAGCCAAGATACCGATAGTATCGACAGCTCAAAAGCTATAACTTCACTTCTGGATAAATTGCCCGCGTCGTCTCGTCAATCTCGCTTCTTAGCTGTGGAAATGGCACGCCCTCGCGGGCAGTTACACCTTCAAAAATCCAAAATACCCGCTCAGAATAACCCCAACCGCAAGCTGGCGGCATACCGTATTCCAGCATCTCCACAAAGTCGATATCCAGCATCATCGCCTCGTCATCGCCCGCATCGCGCATTTTCTGCTGTTCAACAAAACGGTTCAGCTGATCAATCGGGTCATTCAGCTCGGAAAAACCATTACCCAACTCCGACCCGGCAATAATCGGCTGAAAACGCTCCACCGTCTGCGGATTGTCAGGGTTAGTTTTGGACAGCGGACTGATGAACTTCGGCGTATTGATCAACCACACCGGCCCCGCCACATCTTTGCGAACATTTTTCCATAGCTTATCAATGCCGCGCGGGATGGAATCGGTCTTCTCCACTTCCAAACCATGCTCTTTCAGCTTAGCAGCTACCTCTTCAATCGTTGTATTATACACATCAATTCCATAGTGCTTGTTGATCACCTCAGCGTAATCCCAAACTTCCCACTCGCCACTCATATCCACCGTGAACCGACCCAGCTGAAACTGCAACGTACCAAACGTTTCCTGCAGAACATATTTGTACATGTCCTCCATGAAACGCATGCCAGCTCGCCAATCCCAGTACGCGGCGTACCATTCCATGGCGATATGCTCTGGCAAATGCCCATCGGAATAATTCTCATTGCGAAAACGCGGCCCGAGGTCATATACCTTTTCAAAGCCAGCGCCAACCAACCGCTTCAACGGCAACTCGTGAGAAATACGCAGATAAAACTGCTGATTATCCAGCGCGTCCATATGTGTCACAAATGGGTTAGCATCAGCACCGCCGGTGGTGTGCTCCAACACTGGCACATTCACCTCAGTAAAGCCGTGCTGGTTAAGATAATCACGCGTCGCCTGCCAAAACTTACTGCGGCGAACAAACCGCTGACGCACCTCTGGATTGACATTCATATCGACATAGCGGCGACGGAAACGCTCTTCTTTATTCTCGAGCTTTTCGGGCATCGGCCTGAGTGACTTAGTTAGCAACCGTAGCTCATGCACGCCAACCGACCTTTCGCCAGTCTGCGTCGTCATCATCACCCCGCGCGCCTCGACAAAGTCGCCCGTATCAAGAAGCTTCAGCTGCTTCATACCCAATACACCGCGGCTAGCATCCAACTCCGCTACATCATCACGCTGCAAATATAGTTGCACCTCACCGCTCCCGTCGCGCAGTTTGATGAACGCCAGCTCACCAAAACTGCGGATTGAAGTGATGCGACCTGCCACAACTACTTCCCGGTCCGCCAGTTCATCATAATGCGCTAAAACCTCGCCGCAGCCATGCGTCCGCTCCGACCGCGCCGGATACGGATCAACGCCTAGTTCTCGCAGGGTTTCTAATTTTCGCAAACGTTCGTTTCGATAATCTTGCAGTGTAGCCATAATTATTTATTATAGCACACCCCTGTTAGTAGCTACGAAATTGCTTTGATTGCGTAGATAGTCTCGCCTTTGGGCGTGTTAATAGCGGCGGTATCGCCCACTACCTTATCGATTAACGCCACACCCAGCGGTGATTCATCGCTAATTTTACCATTTAGCGGATCGGCTTCAACCGGGCCAACAACCGTATATTCAAATATTTTACCGCCAGATTCAAGCGTCACTCGACTACCCAAACTAACTTTATGAGTGGTGCCGCCCTTGATATCCTCGGCATTCTGCAAAATATCCTCAATCTCGGCAATACGCGTCTCGACTAGGCCTTGTTCTTCGCGCGCCTGATCGTACTCGGCGTTCTCGCTCAAATCGCCATAACCGCGCGCTTCAGCGATTTTCTCGGCAATCTCGCCGCGGCGACCCTTCAAGGCAGCTAGCTCTTCTTCAAGCTCTTTTCTTCCATCCTCGGTGATCTGATATGCTTTTTTCATGAGTTTTACTCCTTTCGTTATACCGCCCGAAATTTTCTCTGTCTAGAGAAACCCCAGCCCTCCAATACAAAATACTCAGATTAGTTCAGTGTAGCAAGCAACTCATCTGCCGTCAAGAGCCGTTGTTCGCCAGTCTGACGCGTTGACACCTCCCATTTACCATCATCAAGCAAGCGATCGCTGACCGTCACCCGATACGGAATGCCCAGCAGTTCGGCATCAGCAAATTTAACCCCTGGACGCTCGTCGCGATCGTCATAGATAGTCTCGATTCCGGCAGATTGCAACTTCTGGTAGAGTTCGTCAGCCGTAGCACGCGACTGGCTGCCAATTTGCACCAGATATACTTTAGCAGGTGCAATATTTTCCGGCCAAACCAGCCCCTTGTCATCAGCAAATTTCTCAACAATTACGCCCATCACCCGAGTGATGCCGATACCGTAGCTGCCCATATAAGCGTACTGCTCTACACCCTCAGCGTCAGTAAAGACCAGGCGCATTTCCTCGGACTTTTGCGTACCGAAGTTAAAGATGTTGCCAACCTCGGCAGTTTTGACCCGTTCTAGTTCGCTGCGATTAATGCCCAGCTCCTTGACGGCTTCATCCAAAACCTCTTCGTTCACAGCAATATTTTTGCCGCGGTGCAGATAAATATAATCCTCGCCAGCGTCACAAATCGTCTGAAATTCGTGGCTAAATTTAGTGAAAGCTCCGCCCGAGGCAAACGTTACGTATGTTTCATCACCGATACCAAAGCGGTCATAGCAGCGCTTATAAGCCTCAATCGCGGCGTTATAATACTTATCCAAGTCTTCTTTGCTGGCATGCACCGAGTACATATCTTTCATAACGAACTCGCGGCCGCGCATAATACCGCTTTTGGCGCGCAGCTCGTTGCGCAGCTTATTCTGGAACTGATAAACGCTAATCGGCAAATCCTTATAGCTCTTTAGATAATTACGCAGCAAATCAACGATCGGCTCTTCGTGCGTCCAGCCGAAACCAACCTCGGTACCGTCCTGCAGATGAGACTTAAACCAAACATCAACCAACTCGTCACTCCAGCGCCCAGTCTCCTGCCATAATTCCTTACTCTGCAGCGTACTCATCACCAATTCTTGGCTGTCAATTTTATTCATTTCTTCGCGGACAATTTGCTTGATATTCTCAACCACTTTTAATCCCAGTGGCAAGTATGAATAAACACCTGCCATCGTTTTATGCACGTAACCAGCACGAATCAGTAACTGGGCGTTACGCGCCACTTCGTCAGCTGGCGCCTGCTTGATAGTTCGAGTAAAATTCTTACTTAGTCTCATAATATCCTCATTTTACCGTGAATCACGCATATCAACAAATTACCAAAACGCCGCCGCAACATAAACCGCATAAAAAGCCACGCTATTCTTAATCGCATGCAGCAAAAAGCCAGACCAAATCGATCCAGTATATTCGCGCAACGTACAAAGCACCAAACTCAGCGCAAACGTATCAATACCAACGTTCCATTGCCCGTGCGCTACCCCAAAAAGCAAACTGACAAAAAACACGCCAGCTGCTGCTGGCAGCTTCGCCGAACGCAGCTTGCCATACAGTATGCCGCGAAAAATTAACTCCTCGCATAATGGCACCACTATCACCAGCACCACAAAAGCTATCGCTAGATCTAACGAAAACAGCCTGTCTGACACCCCAACATCCTGAGCTTGGTTTGGGTTAAACCCTGGTATAATGGCTTGCGCAACAAATGATAAGCTCACTGTCAAAGCAATGTAAGCCACCGCGCCAACGATTGCCATACCGATATCGCGCCACTCAATCAACCGCTGTACGCCAGCCTGTTTGGCTGATACTGCTTTTTTAATACGCCAAGCTACCGTGCAAACGGCGGCAATTGTCAAGGCATGAACAAAACATTGCAAAATTAGATTAATCACTGATACATTAGCTTGCGCCAACCAACCTGTCCGCAATAGCAATCGCCCAACGCCAGCTACCGCATAAGCAGCCGCTACCATCGATATCGCCACCAGCAGCGTCCAGCCGATCCACGATAGTATCTGCCGCCGGGAAAAACGAAGCTTTTTTAGATTACCCACCCGCCAGCGTTTCATTTGAATAGCTTCCCGACGTCAGAAATCGTTACTAATATTATCAATACTATCAAAACCAAGAAGCCAGTACCATGAATTTTTTCCTCGGTATCTTTGCGGAGCGGTTTCTTTATTAAGCGGAACAAAGCCGTCACAAACCACCGCCCGCCGTCAAGCGCCGGAATTGGCAAGATATTCATCACTGCCAGCGACAAAGCGATTAGTCCAGCAATCATCAAGACATAGCGGCCGCCAGCCTCGCCAGCCGCCGGAAACAACATGCCAAATATCGTTACCGGACCGCCGACACTATTGCCAACTGTTGCTAATTTTTGATTAGCCTGCTGCTGCACCTGATCGTTCGGCACGATTTTCATAGCCAGCCCCGTCAAACCGTCATAGACAACTTGCCCAAGCCCTTGAATAGTTATCCCGGTCAATTGAGTAGTTAGTCCTACGCCGACAATTGGCGCCGACCAAGTCGAACGCATCAAGACCTCTTGAGATAAACTGGCGCCCAGATAACCGCGCTTGTCATCATTGCTAGACCGCAACGCTACAGGCAGCACTGCCTCTCGGCCGTTTCGCGAGTAGCGAATCTTAACTGTTTTGCCTTTGTCGCGAGCTAATCTCTTGGTCAGCTCATCTGGAGTTTTAATCTTATCGCCATCAACCGATAGAATATCGTCGCCAGTTTTTAATCCGCTTTTTTGCGCCGGCAAGTCGTTCTCGACACCAGCTATCTTAACTTCTTTCCCCGAAGTCACCGTATCGCTCGCCACTGTGAACTGATTCTGTACCAGCGGCGGCATACCCCACCACGCCAAAATCGTAAATATCAACACCGCGCTCAGCCAGTTCACTGCTACGCCAGCCAGCAAGATTTGTGTTTTTTGCCAAAATGTCGCTGCGCCGTAATCGCCAGGCTGCTTATCATCGTCGTGCTCGCCTTGTAACTTAACGAAACCGCCTAGCGGCAGCCAGTTAATACTGTAATCAACATTTTTGCCCAAAAAGCTTTTCTTGACCTTCTTCTTATAAGCTGCCGGCGGGAAGCCAATACCAAACTCCTCAACACGCACGCCGTAACGCCGCGCCACCAAAGCATGGCCCAACTCGTGCGTCACCACTAAAATAGTCAACACAATTATACCGACAATGATACCAAAAACTAAACTCATTTCACCCTCCAAACCGCCGCGAACGTTTCGCGTACTCATTTAGTATAGCGGTTATGTCGCGTTTTGTCATATCTGGCCACGATTTTTTAACAAAAATTAGCTCGCTATAAGCGCTGCGCCACAGCATAAAATTGCTTAGCCGCTGTTCGCCGCTGGTGCGCACTATCAAGTCGCATGGCGGCACATCTGGCGTATACAAAAATTGCTCAAAGATTTGCGCTGTTACTTTTTTATGTGTTGAAAGCGTTTTGCGCAAGGTGTTGACTGCATCTATAATTTCCTGGTGCCCGCCATAATTAAATGACAAAATTGCCGTGCCGTGCGTCAAATCTTTGGTGGCCGCTTCGGCCTCGTCAATCGCTTTTTTGACTCGGCGGCTGAGGCGCACGCGCGTCCCCGCCACTCTTAACCGTATGCCGTGTTCAACGAAAATATGTAAATCGCGCGTCAACATTTGCACCACCAAATCCATCAGATGCTTAATCTCCGGGCCGCTACGATGCCAGTTCTCGGTACTAAAAATATACGCGCTGACATACGGTACGCCGCGATCGATAGTATCGATGATAATTTCGCGCAACTTTTCATAACCAGCGCTATGCCCTTCTTGCGCTGATAAACCCTGAGCTTTTGCCCAGCGGCGATTGCCGTCGACAATGAAGCCGACGTGTACTGGCAATATTTTCTCGCTCATTAGATGGTTAGAATATCCTTTTCTTTGTCCTTGAAAGCGGCCTCTAGCTTGTCCTGGAATTCATTCATCAGGCGATCAAATTCTTTTTCGATCATTTTGAGATCGTCCTCGCTCAGTTCTTTAGCTTCCTTCATTTTTTTGGCATCCTTGATGCCGTCTTGGCGAATGTTGCGCAAAGCGATTCGCGCTTCTTCTAATTTCTCCGACGCTTGACGAACCAGCTGCTTACGGCGCTCCTCGGTCAAGGCTGGCACTGGTACGCGTACTACGCGACCGTCGTCGCTCGGATTAAAGCCAAGGCTCTGATCATTGCGAATCGCCGCCGCGATGTTTTGCAAATTACCCGGATCAAAAGGTGTCACCAGCAACATTTGCGCCTCGGGAGCTGTCACGTTGGCCACCTGATTGAGCGGCATGCTAGCACCGTAAGCTTCAACCATCACGCCCGCTAGCATACCTGGATGCGCCCGGCCAGTGCGAATCTTGCGCAGCTCCTCGCCAAAGTGCTCAAATGCGCCTGTCATTTTTGCTTCATATTCGTCTGTACTAAACATATACTCTCCTTTACTCTATTGTAACATCAAACGCTAATTTATCTGCGCCACTCCTAGCAAACTAGCCCGTCGGTCAAATCCTTGGCGCAAACGATATGCCTGGCGAAAATCTGGCGATCCGTCAATCTCTTGATAAGCATTCTCATCGAAAATCAACCACACGTCTAGCGGATAGTGCGGCCGTTCGGCTACCCGTGGCATCACTGTATGATACAAGCGGAAAAACGCATCAGTCGTGTGATATGGCATATATGGCACGAATGCTCGCCCCAAAACCTCCGGCTCGCTGCCATCCCGGTTTAGTAGCGGCAAGCCGCCAGTCTCGCGAATACGTTTAATAAACGCCACCCGCCCTATCTCGTTGGTAAATTTGCGCGATTGCAGCCCGCAAACAATAATCTCTTGGTACATGAAACGATGCAAAAACACTATATCCACATAGCGCGAAATCTCGTAAGTCTTGGTGCGATTCGGCCCCATGCCAACGAAAGGATTGTCGGCAAAATCATATCTATAAGCTGGAATATCAATATGAATAATTCCGTCTGTATCTTCGCTTAGCTGGTCTCGCAAAGCAATCAGCTGATCGTCAAGATCCTTGCTATCAATCCGCTCGTGGTCTTGAAAAACCTCGCTCTCGGGCCGCAAATCAATATCATCCAGCTCACTCGCACGCTCGCGCTCGCCGCCGCTTGGCTTTTCGCGGTTGCTATAAAAGTCAAAACTACCAGATTCAAAATTGCGCATCTACATTCCGCCGTTGATTGCTCATGCTTTTATCATACCAAAATAACCGCCATATTTCAGCGGTTATATTGGTTGTATAAGACGTAGGTTTATTCGCCGCCAAGCTCGATACGCTTGAATTGGCTAACACGCACATTCTCGCCGCGCAGCGCTACTTGCTCTTTGATCAGCTCGCCAACAGTTTTGCTATCGTCAAGTACGAAGGCTTGCTCGGATAAGACTTGTTCGGCAAAATACTTGTTGAGTTGTCCTTCGACAATTTGCTCGCGCATATTCTCTGGCTTATCTTGCAAACTGTCGCTTGCCAAAAACTCCTGCTTTTTCGCTTCGTAAACGTCGCTCGGAATATCCTCGACCGTTGCATATTCTGGTGCCATCGCTGCGATCTGCATAGCAATTTGGTGCGCAAACTCCTTGAATTCTGGCAAGCGCGCCACAAAATCAGTTTCGCAGTTAACCTCGACAACCACGCCAATACGGCCCGAGTGTACGTAGCTCTCAATCAGACCTTCGCGCGTCTCGCGGTCGCCTTTTTTCTCGGCCTTAGTCAAGCCTTTCTTACGCAGTGCCTCGAGAGCTTTATCGAAATCGCCCTCGGCTTCAACTAGCGCCTTCTTAGCATCGGTTAGCCCAATGCCACTTAATTCTTTCAGCTTTTTAATGTCTTCAATTGATACGCCCATCCTATTTCTCCTCTTTTTTAGTCTTGCCTTCGTTCACTGCTGCTACAAAGTAGTCTAGCAACAATTGCAAACCTTTGATCGCGTCGTCGTTGCCTGGGATTGGATATTCAACTTTGCTCGGGTCGGCATTAGTATCAGCAATTGCCACCACTGGGATTCCGAGATTTTCTGCTTCAGCAATAGCATTTTTATCAACCAGCATATCGAGCACGATTAAAGCGCCAGGCTTGCCATTCAATTCTTTGATGCCGCCGTATTTGAAGTTCAAACTATCGATTTCTTCTTGGTAGCGCTGAACTTCTAGCTTATTGTAGCGCTTCTCGAGATCGCCGTTGTCCATGCGGCGCTCGAGGTCGCGCAGCTTTTTGATTTGTGCATTGGTAGTAGTGACATTAGTTAGCATGCCGCCGATCCAACGATTCACCACAAATGGCTGGCCAGCCGACTCGGCAGCCGCTTTAACGATATCTTTGGCCTGCTTTTTGGTGCCAACAAACAAAACTTTTTTGCCGCTCGCTACCGTCTTGGTGATAAACGGTAAGGCTTTGTCTAGCGCCTCCACTGTCTTCGCTAAATCAATAATATGGCTATCCTGGCGTTTTGAGTGAATATACGGTGCCATCTTCGGGTGCCAGCGGCTAGTTTTGTGCCCAAAATGAACACCAGCTTCAAACAAAGCTTTCATGTCTACTTCTACAGACATCAATTTACTCCTTTTCCTCGCCCGCTGCTTTTGGAGCTGCAACGGGCTGTGTCGTTAAAATTATTACCACACTACTATAGCACTATTACACCAAAATCACAAGCTATCGTATCTATAAAGTTTTATTGAGCATCAATATTCCATAGCACTCCATCCTATTTTTTTATCTCTATGTTCTTTTACGGCTGTCAAGTCTAGCGCTGGTAGCGCTCCAGCAAAGACCATAGTCCTGAGCGAATCAATATTCGATACGTTGTCTGGAATGCTCCATCCCATTCTAGATCCAAGAAAACCCGACGCTGGAGCTATTGGACCGCTCCATTCATCTTCACTACAAAATCCTGCTCTCATGCTTTCCATCGCCATTTCTTGTGATTCCATATGCGATCTGCCTGGACAACCAAGTCTGTACGACAATTGCGCAATCTGCCGATCAAACGATGTATCAGATGTGTAGTTCTGTCCTATTTCCGTAAAAGATTTTGCACCCAACTGCTTCTCTACAATCCGAAGCGCAACTTCTCGCAAGGTTGACGACGGATGTTTATCGTTAAATTTTACGCCGAAAGCTTCAGCAACTTGCTCAATAAACTTCTCTTGTTCGCTTGTATAACTGTCTGTTGAAAGATATTCAACACCAGTCTCATCTTCTTCAATAACCTGTCCTTGATCAGATAACATTTCTTTCGGTTCTACGACTAAAGCTCCTGGCAAAACTAAACTGTCCCCTGGACTCCTTGTAAAATACGTATCGGCACTAGCCATAGCAGCGGGAATACCATTACTAGAAATCACTCTTTGCATATTTGCAACAATTAGCCTATTTGTATCACTCCATGATCCGTATGCATGCGAAGACACTTGTCCGTTGGGAGTAAAATGAATACTTGAGCGCATACTACGGGATTCATGACGCGAGGCTGGGTACAAGCACACTTCACCATCGCTGTTGCGCTGAACTTCATATCTTGTAGAATGAACTAGAACAACGTCTTTTGGCTCTATCTCAGGCAGTCCTGCTTCTTCCATCCTGCGCGCCCCTATCGCAGCTTCTGTATCACATTCGTATCGAATTATTTCCTGTCTCTGCTTTATCGTTTCTCGCATTACATCAAGCCTACTAGATACTAATGACGCCGCGTCCTCATCACCGCAAATCGCAGCTAGCACAATTGCGTAACCATTCTCGTCAACCCGATCTGTTAACGTATTTCCTCTATCGTCGAACATCGTGCAAGCGATAATTTTGTCAGTGAATTCTTTTACCTCGTCTCCATACGGACCGCCATTTTTAATATCTTCAAGAATTGTATCAATCTCAACCGAACCGCCTGTTAGTTTTTTCGCCAATGTCAAGATGCCTTCTGGATTGTTCGTTGCAACGAGAATTTCAGATTCACAACTTTTAAGCATACTATTAATAAGCTCACGTTTCTCATTCGCTACACTACTACTATCACTTGGATTATTATATATATCGTCAGTAAAACATGCGCCATGAATACAAGGAACTTCTCCTGCGGAACGAAATGCTATTGTCTGGCCAAGGACAGTATAGATTGGTCGGGAACTATCAGGTAAATATCTTCGCTCTATATTCTGTACGACCTTGTTTTCATCTATATTATTTATATTACCTGGAGTATCTGTACTATCATATTCCGAAGCTTCACTAGGTTGACTATATGACGACACTATTTCGCCAGTATCTTCATGACCTGGTATTTTACCTTTGCTATACAGTTCCTTCATAATATATGAATACACCCTTTTTGTTTTTTCGTATTTACTTTAGTATGGCAATTATAGTAAATAACATCACTTTAGTCAAACTTTATTATCATCACTCGTCATATCTTGAATAATCTTGTAACATTTTTGCTAATATTCACCTTTTTTGTTATGCTTAACATCATGAAAGAACGTTTTCGCAAGATTTCGTCGCGCGCCTCAACGCTGGCAGGGTCGGCTGGCGTGTTTATCCTAGCAGCCGCTTCAATAGCTGTTTGGTTTATTACCGGGCCGATCTTCAATTTCTCTGATACCTGGCAGCTAGTCATTAACACTGGTACGACGATTGTCACTTTTTTGATGGTATTCTTGATCCAAAATACCCAAAACCGCGATAGTCGTGCTATTCAGCTTAAGCTTGATGAACTAATCCGCTCCACCAAGGGCGCCCGCATGCGTTATGTTGGATTAGAAGACTTCAGCGACGAAGACCTAGCTGATATCGAGGAGGAAATTCGCGCTATCACCCAGCTGCCAGCTTCGCAGCGCGCACTACGTAAACTTCACGACAAAATCAGCAGCGAAAAGGAACGCCGTAGCAACGAAAAGCGCCGCAAAACTCATTTTTGACAGACAGATAGATTTTTGTTAAAATACTACAGTTATGAAAAGCAGTATTCACCCACAGGACTATCGCCTGGTCGTATTTAGCGACGAACAAGCAGGCTTCGCGTTTTTGACTCGCTCAACGGCGCAATCTACTGAAACAATCAAATGGAAAGACGGCCAAACTTACCCGTTAGTCAAAGTCCACATTTCGAGTAAATCGCATCCATTCTTCACTGGCGAAGAAAAGATTATCGACACCGAAGGCCGCGTTGACCGCTTCAAGGCCCGCCAAGCTGCCGCTAAAGCCCGCCGCGAGGCTCTCGTCAACAAAGCAAAAAAAGCTAACGCCGCTGCTGCCGCCAAAGCTCAGCAAGCTGCCGATGACAAAACCAGCGACAACAACGCTAAACCAGCCAAAACCTCCAAAAAAGCTAAGAAACAGGTCAACAAGAAAAACTAGACGCCATCAATCGCATAATAAAACATCGCTGCTATCTGTCAGCGATGTTTTATTTTTCTTGCCCGCCAGCTTCCTCATACCCAAATGCGTCTATCAGAATATGCTCTCTAGTCTCGCTATACGGCATGATAATTCGATTGCCAGCAGCATCAGTTAGCGCAATAAACTGATTATCAGAGTCCTCGCCTGCTCCAGGAAAAGTTATGGTCTCTTTAGTATATAAACCTATTCCACGCGCTCGTCTTTCAATATCAGCAGGATCACTTAATTCATCGCCTCCAGACAGTACTAGTCCTACATTTGCAAGCGATCCCGAAGCTAGCACCTCAGAAAAACCAGCCGATTTCAACAATCTTTTACTATCAGCTGCCATACTGCTCACATCTGGTATGGTTAACCCCATATCGCGGGCAACTGCACCGTAATATAGCGATCGTACAAAATCTATATCACCTTGCCCCTCTTCATCCCCATCACCTTCTCCGAGGATCGTTTTTCTTAAATAACTCTCCAGCGCTGGATGTTGGAAATTAGTTAGTCTATTACCATCCGCTAAAAATACCGTTACATCTAGCCTATCCACCTCACCCTTAGCCCTAATGTGTCCCCTGCCAACATTCACAACTTGCCATGACTTTAGCGGCGGCGGCAGACCTTCCGGTATTTTGTAAGTTTTAACAGGAGTAGCTACTGGCAACAAAGTTGCGCATAAAAACTCGCCCGCAGCAGACTCCGACGGTTTATCAATCGACCTACTCATCTCTTTATTATACCTTAAAACGCTTATTTCGTCAATATATGCTATAATTTTATAAGCTATGGCAAAGATTTCTCTCGATTTAGACGCTTTGAAAGCCGAACGCGCTCGCCTCGGCGATTTTTTAGCAAGCCCCGACGCCTACAGCTCGCCAGATTTTACTGCCAACAACAAACGTTTCGCTGAGCTAGAAACCATTATCGCTACTGCTAGCGAACGCGATACTATCGAGAAACAGCTAGCGGAGGCAAAAAATCTAGCCCAGGGCAACGATGAATTAGCCGAACTAGCCAAAGCAGAGATTCCCGAGGACGAAGCTAAAATTGCCGAACTCGACGATAAGTTATTCATATTACTAACGCCCAAAGACCCGAACGACGAGAAAAACATCATCATCGAGATCCGCGCTGGCGCTGGCGGCGACGAAGCCTCATTGTTCGCGGCAGAACTATACCGCATGTACTTGCGCTGGTGCGAAGCCAATGGCTATAAAACCGAGCTGATTAGCGAATCTGCCAACGATTCCGGCGGGTACAAAGAAGTCATTTTCATGGTCAAGGGCGACGCGCCATATGCCAAATTGAAATTTGAAGGCGGCGTCCACCGCGTCCAACGCGTCCCAGTTACCGAAAGTCAAGGCCGTATTCATACCAGCACCGCCACTGTCGCCGTCTTGCCCGAAGCCGAAGAAACTGATGTTGAAATCAACCCGAACGACCTGCGCGTCGATATTTACCGCTCCAGCGGCCATGGCGGCCAGAGCGTCAACACCACCGACTCGGCAGTACGCATTACTCACCTGCCAACTGGCATCATGGTTACCAACCAAGACGAGAAGTCGCAGATCAAGAACCGCGAAAAAGCCATGAGCGTGCTGCGTTCGCGGCTGCTACAGATGAAAATTGACGAAGAAAATGCTAAATTAAGCGCTGAACGGCGTTCGCTAGTCGGCACTGGCGACCGCTCCGAAAAAATCCGCACCTACAACTTCCCACAGGACCGCATCACCGACCACCGCATTCATTATAGCCGCAGCAACATCCCCGCCGCCATGAACGGAGACATCAACGATTTAATTGAACAGCTGCAAGCTTACGAACGAGAACTAAAAGCGCAAAACGCCGACCAACAATAATCTATCGCCGCCTCGCCCCTGAGCGCATTAAGTTCGTTTGACCGCCGCAAACTTGCATTTTATACTATTCGTATGAATATATCGGCATGGCTTGATCAGGCAGCTAGACAATTGCGAGAAATTGGCGTCGATTCTGCTAGGCTAGATGCAGAACTTATCTTGGCCAATACACTGCGGAAAAATCGTACCTACCTACATGCTCATCCCGAAAGCAACATCGATCCGCGACGCGTTGATATCGCTAATGCTCGGCTGCGTCTGCGTCTAGAACGCGTACCGCTTGCTTATATTTTAGGCTACCGCGATTTTTACGGCCGAAGATTTACAGTGTCGCCGCAAGTTTTGGTACCTCGTCCAGAATCAGAAGCCATCATAGAGCTGCTAAAAGAACTTGATGTTTCTGGCAAGCTGCTAGATATCGGTACTGGCAGCGGCTGCTTGGGCATCACCGCAAAATTAAAGATCCCGAAACTTAACGTAATTTTATCTGATATTAGCCAGCCAGCCTTACGCGTTGCCCGCCAAAACGCTGAAAAATTTCAAGCCGACGTCGCTCTGATAAAAAGCAATTTGTTGCGCGCCGTACCCGGCAAATTCGATATAATTATCGCTAATTTGCCATATGTCGACCGTTCGTGGCAGCGCTCGCCCGAGACTAATCATGAACCAGCATTAGCACTCTTCGCCAAAGACGAGGGATTGGCGCTAATCTACCAACTGATAGACCAGCTACCAGCACACCTAAGTCCCGGCGCCCTAGTGTTTTTAGAAGCCGACCCGCGACAGCACGGTGCAATAATAGCCTACGCTGGTTCGCGCCAACTGCGGCATAATCTAACACGCGGCTTTATCGTCGTACTGCAAGCATAATTTACTATTCTTGATAGGCCGCTAACGTCGCTTTGATATTTATCGTTTTACCGCTGCGCATCACCGTCAGATCAATAGTATCGCCCGGCTGATACTGCCCGAGAACGCTTGATAAATTACCTCGCGCGCCCAATTCAGTACCATTAACCTTGGTAATGATATCCTTGTCTTGAATACCAGCTTTAGCGGCCGGGCTGTTAGCGGTAACACCAACGTCTTCGCTGCGGCCGCCAGTCACGTACGCGCCATATTTTGATGGCAAACTATAATGCTTGGCTATTTCCGGCGTGATATCCGTGTAATTGACGCCCAGATACGCTCGCTGCACGCCTTTGCCAGCCAAAACTTGCTGGATTGTACCTTTTGCTGCGTTAATCGGGATCGAAAAGCCAATTCCTTCAGCATTCGAAGCTACCGCTGTATTAATACCGATAACCTGCCCGCTGTAGTTAATTAACGGCCCGCCAGAATTGCCAGAATTAATAGCCGTATCGGTTTGCAGCATATCAGTCAGAGATTCCCGCGAGTTACCGCTACTATCGCTCGCCGAGACCGCCCGGCCCTTACCAGAAATAATACCTTTAGAAACGGTGTTCTGATACTGTCCTAGCGCATTACCGATAGCAATAACGTTCTGCCCGACTCGGGCTGTCGACGAGTCGCCTAGAGCTGCTGGTGTTAAATTATTAACGTCTTTGATCTTTAAGTAAGCCAAATCATTCAACGGATCGATACCAACTAGCGATACCGCGTCGTAAGTCGACCCGTCCGAAGCTACAATCGTAACCGACTGCGCGTCTTCTACAACATGCTTATTAGTAAGAACGAAGCCGTCTTTACTGATAATAATACCTGTACCGGCCGCCTGCACCTGGCGGGAGCCGCCAAATAGCGATTGCGACTTAGTATTGGTGACTATCGACACCACGCTTGGCGAAACTTTGTCAATAATATCAGAAACAGAAGCCTCCTTGCTATCAGCCGCCAGATTGCCGTCAACGAAAGTATTCAGAGAATTGCGGCCTCCTCGCATTAGCAGCGTACAAGTTATGCCGCCAGCCGCCAAAATAATCGCCGCAATCACGATAGAGATCGCTAGCCAAACCGTCTTCTTCTGGCAAGGTTTAGTAACCGCAACAACCTGAGGCGGCAGCGGCTGTGAGTCTGACGATCGCGGCGTAGCATTTTCCTGCTTATTATTCATCAGAAACCTCCTCTATTCGATAATTTGATCATATCCATTATACTTACTATGCGCATACAGTCTTAAAGAATCCTTAAAAATCCGCTTAACGCCCTACAAAGCATCGCTGCCGCTCAAAACCGCAAAGATATACGCCACAACCATCGTCATTGCCGTTAATAATATCGGCATTGCAATATCAGCGAAGCGAACTTCGCCGTGTTTATGATAGCTGCGCGCTGTCCGCTCGGCCACGAAACCCATCAATACTGCAAATATAGCGAATTGCGATACCTTGATAGCAGCTAAACCAGGAACAGTATAAGCAATCATCCAATAATACGAAATCCAGCCGAGTTCAGCGCACACTGTTGCTGCTGCTATCGCGTAAAGATTAGTACTGATTCCCTCGTAGCGGCTAGCTACATGCCGCGCTGACGCATAAGCAATCACCCAAACAACTGCTACGAAATAAAATGAATCCCATGAATAAGCTGTCAACGACAGTGTCACTAGCCCCAAGAACAGCGCAGTACCAGCCTGAATAACCGCGTACGTGTATTTTGAGCGCTGCTTGATAAATAGCAGCCAGACAATATGCAACGCTGTTAGCCCCAGCTGAAGTATCATGTACCCGCCCGACAGCCAAATTAACAGCGCAAAACTAACACCAACTATAATATCCACCAAATTAGACAAAACATTAGCCGCCCAAAAACGCGGCCTTACAGACAAAATCCGCCATTTGCCAAGCGCCACCAGCAGCAAAGCAAAAATTGGCGAATTAGTTACATAAATAGTTCCAAACACCGCCAGCGCCAGCAAAATATTAAGCGATGCATAAGCCAGCGAGCTTGCCTTAGAGCTATACTTATGCTTTTTTGTTGAACTCATACCGCTTAATTATACCACCTTAGTATTGTTTCTATAACCCGCCTACTCGCCGGCATTCGGCTTGACTGCTATGATAATAACGTAGTCTACCTCTGCATTATATTTGACACCTGGCACGCTCTGTACCGCTTCTGGGGCAGCGCCGTAAAGCGACTGCAGTTTTACAGACGTAGCTGTCTTGGCGCGCGTTGAGACTTTATATATCTTGTTGCTAGAATACGAGCCGTTTTGCGGCGCATTACCGACAGTACTAACCGTCATGCCAAGCTCAGTTAATTTATCGGCTTGTTTTTGCGCCACGCCTGATACTCCAGTAGCATTAAGTACAACGACGTTAGCATTTTCTTTAGTGATATCTGTCGCATAGAGGTTTTTCTTAACGAAAGCCCGCAGCTGGCTGTAGTCATACGTTCCGGCCGTCGGCACCACCGAACTAGCGCCGCCGTACGTGCCAGTTGTCAAGATAGCCGGCTCGGTATCAATTAAGCTGACGCTTTTGATATTATCGCTTTTGATGTCGTGTACCAGCTCGACCAGCGTACGTACTTCGCTCTTTTCGAAATTAGTTCGTAAATTCTTGCCAATCGCGTCGATAATACC
Source organism: Candidatus Saccharimonadota bacterium (assembly GCA_013333625.2). GTDB lineage: Bacteria > Patescibacteriota > Saccharimonadia > Saccharimonadales > Saccharimonadaceae > Saccharimonas. The sequence goes on from JABCOL020000035.1 coordinate 50,567, forward strand.
AGAAATTTTAGTAAAATCTGCCAGCGTGCCGGCACTCAAGGCCTTGTCGCGAATAGCAACCATAATCTTTTGCTGGTTTTTTTCGCGGTCGAAATTAGACTGTTCGAAACCGTACGTTGGCGCTCGGTCGCCGCGCGCCATCGCCAAATACAGCGCGTGCTCGGCATCTAATTCTACCTCGCCGTTCGGATAGCTAATATAGTGGCCGCGCGGACAGCGCTGAGACTTCTCGGCAGACGTCGTACCACACTTCCAGTCAAAATTACTATCCATCACGCCATTCGGATTGCGGCTGTCAATGGTAATCTTGATACCGCCAAGCGCCCCCACCAAATCACGCATCACACTATAATTCAGGTGAACCGAATATTGCACATCAATACCAAATATATTGCCAACAAAAGCTCTGGTTGCCGTCTGACGCTCTTCCTCGGCGCTGTCGCTCGACCAATTATCGTTGACGCAGTTAAAATAAGCGTTAATCTTACCAGAATAACCCGCTTGGCAACTCTTACCATATTTGACGTATAAGTCTCGAGGCACGCTAATCATATAAGCATTCTTTTTGTTCTGGTCAACGCTAAGGATCATCATCGAGTCGGTTAGATATCCCGCTTCGTGGCCAGCGTCGTCTTCTGAGGTGCCAAGTATCAAAATATTGCTGCGGCCATGAGCATCTTGCTTGAGCGGTTTCTTCTGTACGAAACCGAATATATCGCCCTTAAAAACAGCATTGCCTGCCATCAAAGCCCGTACACCCAGGAAAATACCAATACCAAGTACAATAACAGTTATTGCGATTGCCGCACGCTTGGCGATTTTTTTCCAATCGCGCTTTTTTTGGCCATTTTTTGGCGCGCCTTTGCCAGAATGTTTGGATGGAGATAAATCAAGATTATTACTAATCTCGCGTAAAGACTCGTCAATATCGCTGCGAACACCTCTATTTGGCGCCGAAGTAATCGGCCGCGGCGGCAATTGCTGCTGGCGCCGTACAGACACAGCATGTCCCATATCGCCGAAATTAACCGCTGGTTTTTTCTGGCTATCAACAGGCGCTCTGCGCGCAGGAGTATTTCGCGGTACAAAACCGTCTATCGCTCGCTTCACCATATCTATGTACTATAAAGGATTTTAGCTAAAAAATAAATATCGCGCTTATTGTTTCGTTGGTTTTTACAGCGTATAATACGTGTAATGGAAGCCAGCTATCTCACCCGCCATCCACGTCTTCGAGATTTTCTAAGTTTTAGCGGATTTGTTATTGCAGTGCTAATTGGCACTTTGCTATTAAATGCTTACGTTTTTCGCAGTTTTTCCGTCTCTGGACACAGCATGGATAATACTCTCGCCGACGGCGACCGATTAATCATTAATCGAATACCTGTAACCATGGCGCAGATACAAAATAAACCGTATTTGCCAGAACGCGGAAAGATTGTTGTTTTTGTTAATCCCGTCTATAGGCCTGGAGCACCCGATCGCTATATCATCAAACGCGTAATTGCCTTCCCTGGCGAACGCGTCGTTGTCAAGGACGGCGTGCTAACAGTTTACAATAATAAATATCCCGAAGGCTTTCATCCGGACGACAGCACGCGCAAAAACAACGTCGGTCCAAAATCGCCAACTAGCCACAGCGGCGAATGGACAGTGCCAGAAGGCTCTATTTTCGTAGCGGGCGATAATCGAGTCGGCGACAACTCATTCGACTCGCGTAGCGGACTGGGCTTCATTCCAACTTATGATATTGTCGGACCAGTGGCTCTGAGAATCTTTCCACTAGGCAATATAGACTCGTTTTGAGTTTAAAATTAAGATTACAAGCTAGCAGCCTAAAAATTCAATTTGTAATTTTTACAACGTTGGATTAGTGTAATTAGGCGGTTATTCACCCAGCAGCTTGGCAATTCGCTCGAAATCTGCTTGATCTTTGAATGAAATAATAATCTGTCCGGCACCTTTTCGAGTCTCTTTGACAGCAACTGGCGTTCCGAAACGCTTAGCAAAAGATTCCTCTCTGCGAATAAATCTCGAGCTACGAACTACTTTTCTGCCCTTAGTCGATGCTGTACCGTGCAGTTTCTTATAATTCGAGACATAGCGCTCAATCGTCCGCGCGCTCCATTGTTCTTTTATAATTCTCGGGACAACCCGCAAAATTTCTTCTTCTGGCAAGCTAGTCAACGACCGCGCCTGGCCTTCACTTAGTTCGCCGCGCGCTACTACATCGCGCACCGCCCCCGGCAAGCGCAACAAACGCATAGTATTAGCAATCGCCGCCGATGTCTTACCAACACGCTTGCCAATATCATCTAAAGTCAGATTAAACTGATCGCGCAACTTCAAATACGCCGTCGCTGTCTCTAGCGGATTAAGGTCGCGGCGCTGGATATTCTCAATCAGCGACAGTTCTAACCGGTGCTGACCCGATAGCGTCCGCACCAGCGCTGGAATCCGATCAAGCTTCGCCAGCTTAGAAGCCCGGAAACGGCGTTCGCCAGCCACAATCATATAGCCGTCGCCATGCGGCCGCACCACTACTGGCTGCAATACGCCATGCTCTTTGATCGATTTACTCAATTCAACCAACGCATCGTCGTCAAATTCGCGGCGCGGCTGATCTGGATCGGGCATAATCGACGCTAATTTAATATAGCGCAAATCGCTAACGCGTTCATCTTGCTCGGCCGTCGGATCAAATGATTCGTCTAGCAGCTCTGTCGGAATAAGCGAGTCAAAACCTCGCCCTAGACCCTTTTTAGCCGGCACGCTCAATCACCTCCTTGGCTAGCGCTTTATAAGCGCGAGCGCCTTTACTAAACCTATCATACGCGCCAATTGGCAAGCCGTGGCTCGGTGCCTCGGCCAAGCGGACATTGCGCGGAATCTTCGTTTTGAATACTTTAGCTGGAAAATGCTTCGAAATCTCGTCTAACACCTGCGTTGACAATGACGTACGGTTATCAACCATTGTCGGCAACACACCTACCAAATCAAGCGTTGGATTGAGATTTTTGCGCACTAGTTTCATCGTTTCCAGTAGCTGGCCTAGGCCCTCTAATGCATAAAATTCTGCTTGTACCGGCAGCAAAACATACTGAGCGGCAATTAATGCATTAACCGTCAACAAGCTCAAACTTGGCGGACAATCAATGATAATGTAATCGTACTCTATGGTGCAAGCCTTGATAGCATATTTCAGGCGGCTGAAACGATAATCAGTCTGAGCCAGCTCTACTTCGGTATTAGCTAAGGTTGGCACAGCAGGCACCAACGATAGGTTATCAAACTCGGTTGGGATTGTTACTTCTACTAATTTTTTACGGCCGAGAATAGCATCAGCAATAGTCACTTCTAAGCTCTGCTTATCAATACCTAAGCCGCTAGTTGCATTGCCCTGCGGATCGAAATCAATCAATAGCGTCCGCTTGCCCATCTTCGCCAGATAGTAAGCCAGATTGATTGACGTTGTTGTCTTGCCCACGCCGCCTTTCTGATTGGTAACTGTTATGATAGATGCCACTGTTTATCTGCCCTCTCTGCTTACGTTTAATTATACCACAAACATCTAGTAAATATGAAATTGCCCTGCTTCAAAGAACAGGGCAATTTATCAAGTTTGTATCTACTATTTAATCGACGTAATCTCGATCCGGCTATATTTTTGACGATGGCCGTTTTCTTTGTGAACGCGTTTTTTAGCTTTGTAGCGAATGACGCGGATTTTGTCGCCTTTGACTTCCGCCTCAACGACTTTCGCTTTTACCACCGCGCCTTTCACGGTCGGCGTACCAACTTTTGTTTTATCACCATCAATCACTAAAAGTGCGTCGAGAGTGAGTTCTTTTGTACCTTCAGGGAGGAGATCCACCAAGAGGGACTCTTTTTCGCTGACAATGTATTGCTTGCCAGAGATCTTTACGACTGCTTTCATTTCGTTCCTTAATATATATTTACTATCAGTAGCCAATTATAACAGAGATGGATAATACGTGCAACTAATTTGCCTGCAACCGAGCCATGGCGTTATTGGCGCGTAGCCAACCGCTCGGCGAGCCGCATTCCATGTAGTCGCCCTTGGCCTCGCCCACCGCGATAACACCGCCACTGGCAATGTACGCATTGATGGCGTCGGTCAGCTCAAACTCGCCGCGCTGCGGATTGGCGGGCAATGTCCGTGCTAACTCAAAAATTTCTTTATTAAGGACGTAGAAGCTTGAATTACTGAGGCTACTTGGCGCGTCTTCCAGCTTCGACTTCTCAATGATGCGCACAAAATTACCCTGCTGGTCGGTTTCGATAATGCCCGTTTGTGGGATAAGTGCCTCCTCAACAGGATTACCCAATAACCCAGCCGACAAGCCGCGCGCCTCCACCAACTCTGCCAGATCAGCCGCATTTGAACCGCCGTCAACACGCCAGAAAAATTGGTCGCCCATCACCACAAACGCCGACTCGCCTGGCTCAATAAATTCGCTAGCCAAGCCCACTGGAATGCTAGTGCCGTAACCACCCGTACCAGGCTGAGTTAAAAAATGTATTCGCACATCGCGTAGCGGCGCCACAAGAGGTAATTTGTCTTGTTTACCAGCGCGCCGCAAATAATCGTTCAACTGAATATTTGACCGATAGTAGCTTTGCACCTGAGTGCTTTGCTCGCCAACCACGAAATAAATATCCTTGACACCCGCCCGAATTATATCCTGCACGATATAATCAACCACCGGACGCGTCCCCACCGGCAACATACACTTTTCGATTGATTTGGTAATCGGCAGCATCCGCGTACCCCAACCAGCAACTGGAATGATAGCTTTGGTGATAGTATTCATAGTTCTATCGTAACACTTAATTAACCTATGCGAAAATATGGCCAAGAAACCCTGGAAATTATAAGGGTGTACTCCTGGTCGTAATTTAGCAGCTTAATCAGCTTTCTTCAGATAAATTTCTACCGGTTTACCGTCAACTTTAACGTCGTACTCTTCCATATCGTCCGCCGCCGCAGAGCCTAGCTTTACAGCCAGCGTCTCGGCCTTGATAGTATCAGCAAACATATCGACAGCCTGGGTGATTTCTGAGTCGCTACTAGTGATGCCAAGCTCAATCCGGTCGTCAACCTGCAAGCCAGCTTTTTTACGCGCACTCTGGACGTGGCGAATGATCTCGCGCATCAGGCCCTCGCGTTTGAGCTCGGGCGTCAATTGCTTGCTAATTTCGATCCAATTCTCTGGCTTGATCGTGCCCTCGGTCACGTCATAGTCCGCC
>JABCOL020000036.1 GCA_013333625.2 Candidatus Saccharimonadota bacterium
CAGCTAGGTAAAAAAGAGTCAGTTGAAGATACTGCTAAGGTACTGGGCCGCATGTTTGACGGTATTGAATTCCGCGGCTTTAAGCATTCCAATGTCGAAGCGTTAGCCAAATATGCTGGCGTACCAGTCTGGAATGGTTTGACGGATACTTTCCATCCGACGCAGATTCTGGCAGACTTCATGACTATTGAGGAGCATGTCGGCAAGCTCAACGGCGCTAAGCTGGTCTTCGTTGGCGACGGACGCAATAATATGGCAAATAGCTTGCTGATTGGTACGGCCAAAATGGGTGTTGACTTCCGTATTTTGGCGCCGCGACAGCTGCATCCGTCGGGCGATCTAGTTAGCCTAGCACGTTCAATTGCTATGGAAACTGGCGCGAAGATTACGATCACTGATAACCGTGCCGAAGCGCTAGAAGGGGCTGACGCTATCTACACTGATGTCTGGGTATCAATGGGTGAGGAAGACAAGTTTGCCGAGCGAATTGCCCTTCTCAAGCCATACCAGGTCAATGCACAAATGTTAGCCGAGACGCATAACCCGAACGTCAAATTCTTGCATTGTTTGCCATCATTCCATGACCTTAATACCGAGACTGGCCAGAAGATTCACGATCAATTCGGTCTTGACTCGATGGAGGTCACTGACGAGGTCTTTAGCGGCGAGCACAGCGTTGTCTTTGACGAGGCTGAAAACCGCATGCACACTATCAAGGCTGTGATGGCATTGACGCTATAAATCCGAGTTGAAGGAGGCTCGAACAAAATGGCAATCAAACAATTAGCAAGAAAAAAGGACGGGTTAGGACTCTGGTCGCTGACCGGCTTAGTGGTCGGCAGTATGATCGGTGCAGGTATCTTTAACCTTGTTCAAGGTACGGCTGAGGCGGCTGGTCCGCTGGCGACGATTATTGCGTGGCTGATTACGGGCGTTGGAATGATATTCCTGATTCTCAGTTTCCGCAACCTGACTATCAAAAAGCCGAAACTTAATGCTGGCGTGTATAGCTACGCTGAGGCTGGCTTTGGCAAGTATGTTGGCTTTAATTCGGCGTGGGGTTACTGGATTTCTGCTTGGATTGGTAATATTGCTTATGCAGTAGCCGTTTTCTCGGCGCTTGGTTATTTCTTTCCAGACTTGTTTGGTAAAGGCCAAAACTGGGCGTCAGTGGTTGGTATGTCGGTACTGCTGTGGAGCGTTCATTTATTAATCCTTAAAGGTGTCAAAACGGCAAGCTTCATTAATGCTTTGGTGACGGCGGCGAAATTAATCCCGCTTGCGATCTTTTTGCTAGCGATATTCTTGTCGTTCAAGGTTGGCTTGTTTAACCAAGACCTTTGGGGCTTAGCCGGCAACAACTTTGATATGGGCGCTGTGATTGAGCAGGTCAAGAATATGATGCTGGTTACCGTCTGGGTGTTTATCGGTATCGAGGGTGCAGTTGTATTTTCAGGTCACGCCAAGAAGCGCAGCGATATCATCAAGGCAACGTTGATCGGTTTTGCTGGCGTGCTTTCGATTTATGTGCTGATGACGGTGCTGGCTTTTGGTGTAGCGACTCAGAAAGATCTGGCTGCACTAGATAGTCCGGCGATGTCGATGCTGTTGGAACGCTTGGTTGGACCGTGGGGCGCTTGGCTGGTTAATATCGGCTTGATGATCGCAGTTTTGGGTGGTTGGCTAGCTTGGACGATGTTTGCTGCCGAACTACCGTATCAGGCAGCTAAGAATAAGACTTTCCCGTCGATATTCGCCAAAGAAAATAAAGTTGGCGCGCCAGTAGTGTCGCTGTTGGTTACTAACATCCTGGTACAGATATTCCTGCTGACAATCCCTGGAACTGAAGGCTCAGCCTATAATATTGGTATTTCGATTGCTACTTCGGCTATTTTGATCCCATATGCCCTGACGGCGTTTTATCAATTGAAGGTTTCGTTGCAGGAGAAGAAAACCGTTAAGTACCGCGCTTTTAATATCTTTGTGGGTGTGATGGCTAGTGTTTACGCGGTATGGCTAGTGTATGCGGCTGGTATGCAATATCTGCTCATAACAGTGTTCTTGTACGCACCAGGCATGTTGGTCTACGTCTTGATGCAGATCAAGAATCGCAAGAAGATTTTCACGCTATACGAGTTACTTTTGGCGGTTGTTTTGGTCGCGCTCTTCGCTTATGCAGTACAACAGCTGCTAGCTGGTGCGCTGGATGATACGTTAGGCATTAAAATCGCCGATTTAATCGGCCAATGATAATAAATGAAACGGGCGCGCCTGAAATACAGCGCGCCCGTTTTACCAAATGAAGGAGAAAAGATGTTTAAGTACGCCATCGTTCGCCGTCCGTCACATAGTTTGATTGATGGTATCAGCCAAACGCCAGAAATGGGCAAGCCGGACTATGATTTAGCATTGCAGCAGCATAATCGCTATATCGAAATTTTGCGCGAATGCGGTTTGGAAGTGACAATTCTAGAGGCCAACGAGGATTATCCAGACAGTGTTTTTATCGAGGACAACGCACTGTGTACGCCGCGCGGTGTAGCAATTTTGTCGCGTCCCGGCGCTGAAAGCCGTCGCGGTGAGGCTAGTCTGCCGGATTTGCACGAAGCACTGGCGCGTTACTATGATGATATTGAACAAGTTGTCGGGCCAGGTACAACTGATCCAGGCGATATCATGATGGTAGGCGACCACTATTACATCGGGTTGAGCGGACGTACCAACCAGGCGGCAGCCGACCAAATCACGGCAATTCTCGAGAAGCATGGTATGACCGCCGAGACAGTGCCAGTGACGGGTATTCTACACCTGAAAGACGATGTGGTCTACTTAGATAATAACAACTTAATTGTCGCTAAAGCTTACGAAAATCACCCAGCTTTTGCTAACTTTAATAAGCTAGTCGTTGATGACGATGAATACTATGCAGTGAATAGTTTGTGGATAAATGGCAAGGTAATCGTGCCAGAAGGTTTCCCGAAAACTGAACAGAAAATTCGCGACTGCGGTTACGAAGTGATTCTGATCAATACTAGCGAGTTTGAGAAAATTACCGGCAGCCTAACTTGCATGTCGTTGAGGTTTTGACAACATGCCGGGTAAGATTGTAGTTGCGCTTGGCGGCAATGCTTTGCAAAAGCAAGGCGAGGCTTCGGCTCACGCCCAGCAAGACGTCGCCGACGAGACAGCACGCCAGCTAGTGCCGTTGATTTTGGCTGGCTATCAGCTGGTAATCGTTCACGGCAACGGGCCGCAAGTTGGTAATATTGTTTTGCACGAAGAAGCAATTAACACGCCAGAAGTACCGACTTTCCCGCTCGATACGTGCGTAGCGATGAGCCAAGGGGCGATCGGTTTTTGGTTGCAGCAAGCGCTGATTGACGAATTCTCGCGCCGGCAGATGAAAAGCGTCGCTTCGACAGTTGTTACGCAAGTAGTGGTTGACGCTAACGATCCGGCTTTTAGTAATCCTACGAAGCCAATAGGCGTATTTTATCAGACGGAGACAGAAGCTCGGCAGGCTGCTAACGGTCGTAACTTCACATTCAAAGAAGATGCTGGGCGCGGTTGGCGGCGCGTGGTACCGTCGCCGAAGCCGCAGCGGATCGTCGAAGAGTATACGGTCAAAGCGATGATTGATGCTGGCGTGACGGTTATCACGGGTGGCGGTGGCGGCGTGCCGGTTGTTGAAACTGTCAGTGATGGCTTAGAGGGGGTCGAGGCAGTAATTGATAAGGATTTCACAGCGGCAGTAGTGGCGGATGCGATTGATGCCGAAGCACTGGTGATATTAACGGCAGTTGACGGCGCGATGGTTGATTATGGTAAACCGACCGCGCGCACAATTGGACGCACTAATCTCCAAGAGATGCAGCGCTACATTGACGAAAATCAGTTCGCGCCGGGCAGTATGCTACCCAAAGTGCAAGCGGCCTTGAAATTTGTCGAAAAGCCAGGTCGCCGAGCGATTATCGCTAGCCTGGGTAGCGCCGAACAAGCCTTGGCCGGGCAGGTTGGCACTATTATCGAGAGCTAGCTAATCTCTATAAGTACAGCAAAATAGCGCGAGTTTTAGCTCGGGCTATTTTTATATTTTGATAATGCGGTTGACGTTTTTCGCCAACTTTCTTATACTTGGGTCTAGCACTCTGCGGTTAAGAGTGCTAAAATAGATTAGAAAAGGAGGATATAATCATGAGTTCACCAATCAAGCCAATGGCGCATTATGTCGTGGCTGTTAAAGAGAAGAAACCGGAAAAAACAGCTAGCGGCATTTTTTTGCCAGAATCAGCGCAAGAAAAATCAGAAGCTGCTAAGGTAGTGGCTGTTGGCTTGGCAGTCAAAGATGTGGCTGACGGCGCACGGGTTGTCTACAAAAACTACGCAGCGACGACTATCAAGCTTGATAAGGAAGAATATTTAATTATCAAAGACGAGGATATCCTCGCTACAATTGAATAGGAGGAAATATGGCAAAAAAAGTTTTTTACGATGAAGATGCGCGTGCTCGCGTATTGGCTGGCGCCAAAATTTTGTATAACGCTGTGAAAACAACGATGGGGCCAAAAGGCCGCAACGTAGTTATCGGCAAAAGTTACGGCGGCCCGAGCGTGACGCACGATGGCGTGACAGTTGCGAAAAGTATTGATATCGATGAAGCCGATGACGAGACGCTTGGCTTCAAAGTTGGCGCCGAACTTATCAAACAAGCTGCTAACAAGATGAACGACGTAGCTGGCGACGGCACTACGACAGTGACGGTTTTAACTTATCATATTTTAAACGAAGCTAATAAGCTAATTGCAGCTGGCCACAATCCGATGTTACTACGCAAAGGTTTAGAACGTGCTGCTAGCGAGATTATCAAAGAGCTCGGCAAACTTGCCGACGATATCCGCGGCGACAAAAAGCGAATTGCCGAAGTAGCGACAATCTCTGCAGGCGATGAGGCGATTGGCAAACTGATTGCTGACGTCATGGAAAAGATTGGCCCGAACGGCGTGGTGACAGTCGAAGAAGGACGCGGCTTAGAGCTTGAAAGCGAAGTTGTCGAAGGCTTCACAGTACAGCGCGGCTTCGTCAGCCCGTACATGGTGACTGATGCTAAGCGCATGGAAGCAGTTTACGACAAACCAGCAATTGTGGTGACTGATAAGAAAGTCTCTTCAGCGCAAGAATTTGTACCGTTGCTCGAAATGATCGCTCAAAATGGCAAGAAAGACTTGGTACTGATCGCCGACGATGTTGATGGCGAAGCGCTGAGCTTGTTGGTGTTAAACCGGCTTAAAGGTGCTTTCAATACCTTGGCTATCAAAGCTCCGAGCGACAAAGATGTGCTGTATGATATCGCAGCGTTGGTTGGCGCCAAAGTTATCACCGAAGACACTGGCATGACATTTGATAATGTCGGTAGCGACGTAATTGGCTCGGCCCGCAAAGTGATCGCCACCAAGGATCTGACAACTATTGTCGAGGGTGAAGGGTCAAAGGCGGCGGTTAGTGCTCGCGTCGATCAAATCGAACTGGAAGTTGATAATGCTACCAGCGACTATACCAAGAAGAATTTGCAAAAACGCCATGCAGCTTTGACCGGCGAAGTGGCGGTGATTAAAGTTGGCGGTGCGACCGAGACCGAAATCGAAGAAAAGAAATATCGTGTCGATGACGCTGTGGCTGCTGTCAAAGCAGCACTAGCTGAAGGTATTGTGCCAGGCGGCGGTGTAACGCTAGTAAACCTAGCCTGTGGTTATAAGCATTCTAATAATAAGGATGCTTCGGTATTAGCAGGCGAAGATTTGTTGATTCATGCACTTGAACAGCCATTCCGAATCTTGCTGAGCAACTCTGGTCTAAATGCCGACGAGTGGCTGCCGCAGGTCAAAAAAGCCAAAGCTGGCCAAGGTATCAACGTCAATCATCCGAATGAATTGCTTGATCTAAAGTCGGCAGGCGTAGTTGACCCAGTACGCGTTACCAAGGAGGCCTTGCAGAATGCTGCCTCAATTGCTGGTACGGCGATGACGATGGGTGCGCTGGTTGTTGACTTGCCAGAGAAAGAAACGCCAGGTGCTGCTATGCCAAATATGGGCGGCGGCATGGGCATGTACTAAACCTATTCGTTGTAAGCTAGACAGCGTAGAGCCCACCGTTATGCGGTGGGCTTTCTTGACAAACTTGACAAAGAGCAATTTATAACCTAGAATATTACACAGTGTGAATTTACCGATTATACACGGTTAATCTCTAGAATTGCGGCAGTAAGGGGGTCTGTGAAACATATCTTACGAATTTTTAGCGGCTACTGGCTGATGTTCATCATCTTGGTCGGTTTTACCTACGCCATGGTGATGGCAAATTTGTGGCTGCCTGACAAAATGTCGGAAATTGTCAATAATGGCATCATCAAGCAAGACATGCCAGCAATTTGGCACAACGGCCTAGCGATGATTTTGGTAACGGCGGCGGGCGGACTGTGTTCAATTATCATCGGATTTTTAGCCTCCCGGATTGCCACTGGTATGGCGCAGAAACTACGAATGGAACTATTTGAGCGGGTCGAAAGTTTCGCGCTGGCGGATTTTAATAAATTTTCGACCGCCTCGCTAATCACCCGCTCGACCAACGATATTCAGCAAATTCAGATGACGTCAATCCTGCTATTACGCATGGCTCTACTGGCACCAATCATGGCGGTCGGCGGTTTGCAAAAAGCCATCCATAACGCGCCAGATTTGAGCTGGATCATTGCGCTGGCAGTGTCGGTGCTGTTGGTCGTCATTGCCATGCTTTTCGTCATTGCCGTGCCTCGGTTCAAGAAATTGCAAACGCTGGTGGACAAACTAAATCTGGTGACGCGCGAAAACCTGGTCGGCTTGAAAGTCATCCGCGCCTTTCACAACGAAAAGATTGAACAGAAAAAGTTCCAGCAAGCCAATACCGAGCTAAACAAAATGAACTTATTTGTCAATCGCTTGATGATGCTGCTTGACCCAATCATGACGCTGGTGATGAATTTTTCCAGCGTGGCAATTGTCTGGTTCGGCGCGCATTTGATCAGTAGCGGCAATCTGCAAATTGGTAATATGATGGCGTTTTTGGAGTACGCCATGCAGGTCATCATTTCGTTCCTACTGCTATCGATGGTGTTTATCATGGTGCCGCGGGCGGCTGTGTCGGTAAAGCGGGTGGGTGAGGTGTTGGATACGCTGCCATCAATCGTTGATCCGCTATCGCCGCAGAAATTGCCGAGCGGCGCCACTGGCAAAATTGAATTCAAAGACGTCACTTTTACCTATCCAGACGCTGATTTGCCGGTTCTCTCCAGCATCAATTTCACGGCCGAACCGGGGCAAACCACGGCGTTCATTGGTAGTACTGGGTCTGGTAAATCGACGTTGATCAATTTGATCCCGCGCTTTTACGATGTGTCGGCAGGGCAGATTTTGCTGGATGGTGTGGATATTAGAAATGTGAAATTGGAAGATTTGTACGATCAAATCGGCTACGTACCGCAAAAGGGTGTGTTGTTTAGCGGGACGATTGCCAGTAATATCAAGTACGGCAATGCCAAAGCTAGTCAAAAATTGGTCGAAAAATCCGCTAAAATCGCGCAAGCCGCCGAGTTCATCAACGAGCTAAAAAACGGCTACAAAAACGACATCGCTCAAGGCGGCAGCAATGTTTCCGGCGGCCAGCGTCAGCGTTTGTCGATTGCCCGGGCGATTGCTGTCGAGCCGAATGTCTACATTTTTGACGATTCATTCTCGGCGCTGGATTTCAAAACTGATGCCAAATTGCGTTTGGCGCTTGCCAAAGAAACCAAGCATAAAACTGTGCTCATCGTCGGTCAGCGCATCAATACCATCATGAACGCTGACAAAATCATTGTGCTGGACGAAGGTAAAATTGTTGGTCAGGGCACGCACCAGGAATTGATGAAAAATTGCGAAGTCTATCAAGAAATTGCCGCCTCGCAGCTCTCAGAAGACGACCTGCAGAAAATGTCGGCGACGATCGCGAAAGGAGCGGCGTAATGGCTCAGCAAAGCATGAAAAAACGCCAGCCAGTGAAGATGGGCGGTCCAATGGGCGGCGGCATGGGCGCGGGCGAAAAAGCCAAAGACTTCAAAGGCACGGTCAAGAAGTTAGCCAACTACTTGGCAGAGTTTCGCTGGCAAATGCTCATGGTGGCGATTTTCGCGGTCGGTAGTACGACGTTTGCGATTGTCAGTCCGAAGATTTTGGGTGGCGCTACCAACCAAATTGTCGAAGATTATGTCAGTATGAAGGCTTATGAAACCATCACTAGCAAACTGCCGAAGGGTGCTTCGCTGCCAGCTGGCACGACCGGTGCTGATGTTATGAAGCGGCTTCCGAATAAGTCGGAAATTGAAAGTCAAATTCCGTCCAATCAACTTGATACCATCAAAAAGCTGGATCTTAGCCAGCGCCCAGAATTCCACTTTGAGGCAATTTGGCGGGTCGTCAGTTTGCTGATTGGCTTGTATATACTCAGCGCCATTTTCCGCTACATCCAAACCTGGCTGATGACCCAAGTGACGCAAACGGTCACCTTCAGAATGCGCCGGCAATTGTCCGAGAAAATCAACCGCCTGCCGCTGAGTTATTTTGACAAGCAAACTTACGGCGAAGTGCTCAGCCGTGTCACCAACGATGTCGATACTATCAGCCAAACGCTCAATCAAAGCCTATCGCAAATCGTCTCCTCGACGGTGATGGTGCTGGGGATTTTGGTGATGATGTTTTCCATTAGCTGGCAAATGTCGCTGGTGGCGCTGCTGGTGCTGCCGTTGGCTGGCGGTGCGGTGACGCTGATTGCCAAAAGCTCGCAAAAGCAGTTCCTCCGCCAGCAGGCGCAGCTGGGTGAATTGAACGGCCACATCGAAGAAATGTATGGCGGCCATCAAGTGATGCGAGTGTTTAATGGCCAGAAAAAGTCGCTGGCTAAGTTTTCGCGGATTAACAACCAGCTACAGGAAAGCGCCTGGAAAGCTCAATTTTTGTCGGGGCTGATTTATCCGATCATGAATTTCATCGGCAACATCGGTTACGTCATCATGGCGATTTTGGGCGGTTGGCTGGCGATTAACGGCCGGCTGAAAATCGGTGACATTCAGGCGTTCATTCAATACATCGACCAATTCAATCAGCCGCTGGTGCAAGTTGCCAACATCGCCAATGTGTTGCAATCGACCGCCGCTGCCGCCGAGCGCGTGTTTGAATTTTTGGATGAGCCAGAGGAAAAGGCGGAGGGTAAAAATTTGGTGAAATTGGCTCACGTCAAGGGCGAAGTTGAATTTGACAACGTCGTCTTTGGCTACAAACCTGACCAAACCATCATCAAAGGTTTGTCGGCGCACATCAAGCCAGGTCAGCGTGTGGCGATCGTCGGCCCGACGGGCGCGGGCAAAACTACCTTGGTCAATTTGTTGATGCGATTTTATGAAATTAACAGCGGCGCGATCAAAATTGACGGCGTTAATATCGCTGACATGAAGCGCAGCGAGGTGCGGCAAATGTTTGGCATGGTGCTGCAGGACACCTGGTTGTTTAACGGCACGATTCGCCAAAATTTGCTCTATGGCAATCCAACAGCCAGCGAAGAAGAGATGGTCGCCACCGCCAAGGAAGCGCACGTTGATCATTTTGTACGGTCGCTGCCGGGCGGCTACGGCATGGTGCTGGGCGAGGAGGCAACGAACATTTCGCAGGGCGAAAAGCAGCTGCTGACGATCGCCTGAGCGATGCTAGCGCGCACGCCGATGCTGATTTTGGACGAAGCTACCAGCTCGGTCGACACCCGCACCGAAGTGCTCATCCAAAAAGCCATGGACAAGTTGATGCAGGGTAAAACTAGCTTCGTCATCGCCCACCGCCTGAGCACCATCCGCGACGCTGATTTGATCTTGGTTGTCCGCGACGGCAACATCATCGAGCAAGGCAAACACGACGAATTGCTGAAGCAGAATGGCTTTTATGCGGAGTTGTATAATAGCCAGTTTGCTGAGTGATTGGGTGGGGCGTTGATTATAAAAATATAAATTCTATACTATGATCATGAAAAGAATGATCACTGTTGCTGCGGTGCAAATGGAGATTGCGCCGCTGGATACTGGACGCAATTTGGCAAAAACAGAAAAGTTTGTTGGCGAGCTATGCAACCAACAGCCAGTCGACCTTGTGGTTTTGCCAGAAGACGTGCTGACTGGGCCGATTCCGTATAATTTAGAATACGCCTTGAGCGAATCGTCTGGCGAAGTTATGCGTCTATGCCAAATAGCGTGTGAAAAGCAACTTTATCTGGTCGCTGGTTCGTTTATTTGTAAAGAGGGTGACGATTTCTATAATACAGCGCTATTGATTGATCCGTCGGGAGAGATACAACTTCGGTACCGGAAAAATCATTTATGGATTCCTGAACGTCAATATTTGATGCCAGGAAATGAAGCCATGGTTGTTGATACGCCGATTGGTAAAATTGGTTTGGCAATCTGTTGGGACTTAGCCTTTCCAGATTTATTCCGTTCAATGATTAAGCAGGGTGCGGAAATTATTTGCATTCCATCGTATTGGTCAACTGGAGGTAGTAAACTGGCACACGCTGAAATCAAGGCTTCAAAAATGATGATAGATACGCTTTGTCTGGCGCGAGCGTTGGAAAATGAATGTTTGATAATTTATGCTAATGGCGCGGGAAAAGCTAAATATTACGTGGATGGCGAGATACATTCAGAAAACCAGGTTGGACATTCGCAAATTTGCGCGCCGTTTTATGGCACGGTTGCAAAAATCGGCAGCAACAAGGAAGGTTATATAGTTTACGCTTACGACCACAATATCGCTGAACGCGCCGAAGTGGTCAATCAGCTTCGCGCTGATACTTCGCGGATGTAAGCCAGAGAGCTGTCTTTATTCCCGCCGCAAAATATCCAACACACCAAACTTTCCAGTCAACACGGCTTGGCTAATGATGTGCGGCGTGAGAGCGGCGATGAGTTCTTTGGGCTTGGTGTCGCTTGGTAAATCCAGTGTCGTATTCAGCGCGTACACGTAAAATTGATAGCGGTGCGTGCCAAACGGTGGCTGCGGGCCGCCCCAGCCTGGTTTGCTCCAGCTGGTGATGCCTTCGACGGCACCGGCGGGCAGTGACTCGCTGGCAATTTCTGCGGTTTCTGTCGGCAAGTTCCACACCGTCCAGTGATAAAACCCGTCACGTCCAGGCGCGTCTGGATCGTGGCAAACGATCGCCAAACTTTTGGCGTCTGCGGGCACGTCGCTGATCGCGAGCGGCGGGCGTTGATTACCGCCGAGCTTGGAGTAAATTTTTGGTATTTTAGTGTTTTCGGCGAACGCAGGGCTAGATATCTTCATAATTTAATTTTACCATGCCAGTGCCGTCAGGCGTGAGGCGCGGTAAAATACGAAACCTTAAACACAGTAGCTTGCTGAAGCAAAACAGTTTTCGATCGGATTTTATCAATAGCTGGTTTACCGAACAACCTCTGGAGAGCTGCTGGGCTGTATGCTAAAATAAACCTGTGAGATATGCTTTCGTTTTCGTGAGTATAGTGGCGATTTGGCTGGCTATGCTGCTGTTGGTAAATACGAGCATTGATCCCTTATTTTTGTATATTTGCGTGTTAGTTTTGACGCTGGTGCTGTACTTTATCGGGTTTCGGAGGGCTAGGTAAGTGCGCTTATTATTTGTGGTTCGGGCATTGTTTCGGGTGTGGCGAGCTTGGCACAGCGATAAAATATGGCTCAAAGTTTTATCAGACGAATGTCAAAGATTAGGTGGCGTGTATGTCAAGTTTTTGCAGCATTTGGCGTCGACTGAACTGATGGCTCAGGTGTATGCCGCGTCTGGATATCGGCTGGATGCTTTCGATGACGTGGCGGTCGAGCCAATTGACGTTGCCGAGGTTTTGCGGCAAGAGCTCGGTAACAAAGCGAGTCAAATAGTCGTCGAGGAAGACCAGCCGTTTGCTACGGGTTCATTCGCTCAGGTCTATCGTTGTCGCGTAGCTGACCGTCCAGGTAGCCGGTATATTATCAAAATCCTTCGCCCCAGCGTGGTGCGCTATCTGAATTTCGACCTCGCGGTGCTGCGTTTTTGCTGTTGGGCGGGGCAGTTTATGCTAAAGAATGATATTTTCCCACTGGTCAAGCTTGCTGATGAGTTTATCAAAACCACCAAGCGCGAAACCGATTATCAGCGCGAGCAAATTACAGCTCAGGCGATTCGTGAATATTTTGCCAAGCGTACCGACAACGTTGTCGTGCCAGAGACGCTGGCTGATTATTCAACGCGGCGAATCTTAGTTCAGGATTACATAGATGGCTTGCCGCTAACCGAAGTGGTGGAGCAAGCGCAGGCAGGAAGCGACACCTACCGGTTTGTCAAAGATCAACTTGGCTCTGACATGCAGCAGCAATTAGTGACGGTCGGCAGTGAGTTTTTGATCGCAATTTTACAAGCAGATATCATTATGGCCGATCCGCATCCAGGTAATATTTATTTGCTGAAAGACAATAAAATCGCGCTGATCGACTTTGGTTTGGCGGTAGCAGCGCCGCGGCATCGCGCCTCGTTTTATCACATGATCGTGCAGTATCGCGCGCTGTATGAAGATCGAGCTGACATGGGTTTATTGGCACTGGCGATGCTGGCGTTTTATGATCATACGCTGTACCAAGCACTGGATGTGATCGCCAAAGATCGCAGCTTGACGCGCACTATTTATGAATATGCGAACACACTGCTTCAGTCGACAACCAGCACGTTTGCTGCCAATCGGCAAATAACCCAATTATTTCTCAATGAAATTAACGCCGGTAATCGTTTTGCTGTCAGGTTAGACAGCGTTGATATCATGTTGCAGCGCGGTTTGTATCACTATTTGGCATCGGCGCGGCTGGCCTGCGGCGATGAATATCGAAGAACGCATTATTGGCGGATTGTCCATGACGCCCTGGAATTGGCCGAGGTTCACGCTAATATCTATGGAATCAGCGAGGCGGTGCATTCGTCGCCGATGAGTATTGAGTCAGCACAAGAGATAGTAATGGACTGGATGAGTAAAGTTGCGGAGCGTGACAGAACCGCCTACGCCATGTTGTTACAAAAAGGAGAATTATCATGAAGCAATTACAACAATGGGTGATGCAAGTTCGCTATCCGTATGCCGCGGGAATCATCGCGGTGATGTGGATTGGCACGGCAATTTTTGCTTACCTGAAACCTGACGTCCCGCTTGAATTTTTGGTTGGAAGCCTTGCTGTCAGCACCATTATCATTGCGATCACTGGACTGTCGGAAGCCCGCTAAATTTTACAGTGAAATAAGCAATTTTTATACGCTTTACTAACGTACATCATTTACAATAAGAATCCGCATGAAGCCTAAAACCACTGCTCAAAAAATACTAGACTTTTACGATAGCCTGAAAAATGTTGGCATAAATTTGCCGGAAAAACATCGTCTAATCAATCCGTTCACTGGCGCTAATCAGCAGCGAATAGCACAAATAACGCATCGGTTTTATCACCGGTACTATCATGATAATAAGCGGCGATTTATAATTTTGGGCAGCTCACCAGCGCGGCGCGGAACAGCGCTTACTGGCGTGCCGTTTGAAGACGTTAAGCATTTACAAAAAGATACCAAGATTTCTCTAGATGCTTTTGGAGCGAATAAACGCTCGTCAAGCTTCTTGTATGAAGTGATGGAAGAATACGGTAGGCGCCAGAATTTTTATAAACAATTTTTCATGAGTTTTGTGTGTCCGCTAGGTATTGAAAAGATAAATTTGAAAGGTAATTGGGTAAATTGTAATTACTATGAAAATGCAGCTATAAAAAAATGTTTACATCCTTTTATCGTAGATTCGCTGAGGCACCAGATCGATTTTAATATTGATACAACCGTTTGCTTTTGCATCGGCAGCGGTGAGAATTTTAAGTTTTTGACTAATATAAATAATGAGCAGCATTTCTTTGATGCTATCGTGCCATTGGAGCATCCGCGGTTTATTATGCAGTATAATGCGGATCGCAAAGAAGAGTTTATTCAAAAGTATGTAAATATTTTCAGGCAATACGGTATGGGGAAATGATAGCGAACGACATTAATCCAAGATAGTACTGTATAATTTAATAATGATCACTGACCAACTTCTCGCCAAATATCCCATCATTTCCGACCAAGTTGACGCCAAAGAACTTGGCGTCCTGATGCGGGAGCTGGAAACGGTGCTGCGAAGCGGCGCGACAGGAAACATCGTCGAGTTTGGTTGTTACGTCGGCACGACGAGTTTGTTTATTCGGCGGCTGCTGGATGCCTATGATTTTACCGGTGAGTTTCATGTTTACGATTCGTTTATGGGCTTGCCAGAAAAAACCCAAGCTGACGCCAGCGCTGCCGGCGAGCAATTCAAAATGGGCGAACTATTGGCGCCACGTAAAACCTTCATCCAGAATTTCAAAAAGGCTGGCTTAAAACTACCAACTATTCACAAAGGCTGGTTTGCTGACTTCACCCCGGACGACGTACCGGAAAGTATCGTCTTTGCGTTTTTTGACGGCGATTTTTATGAATCAATTATCGATTCATTCCGCGTCTGCGACGGCAAGTTTCAGAAAGCGGCGACTATCATCGTTGATGACTATGCCAATGAAGCCTTGCCGGGTGCCGCGCGAGCGGTTGATAAGTGGCTGGCGAATAATCGTCAATATACGTCGAGAACGGAGTCTAGTCTGGCAATTATTCACATCCTTTAGTACTGTTTTTCTTAAAATAGCTTGACTTTTTATAGTACCTTGTATAACATAGTACTATGTATAATGAAAATACAAGGAGCATAGCATGAGAAGAATCGATATCATCAAGCGGGCGGGGCGGAATCTTCGCCAGTCGAAAGGCCGGACGATTTTGACGGCGCTGGCGATTTCGGTCGGGGCGTTTACGATTGGCTTGGCGCTGATGGCTGGCGAGGGCGGTCGGTTATACACCAATAGTATGGTTGATGCGGCTGGCGATAAAAAAGTGATTATGGTCAATAAAAAAATCGAGTCCGAGAAGAAAGAAGAACTGCCAGAGTACAATACGTCGGAAGAGACTGGCGAAGAACAGCTGGATAAACAAAAGGTAGCGCGTCGTAGCAAGTATTCAATGAGCGATGCTGATATTACTAAACTTCGAAAAATTTCGCATGTACAAACGGTTACTCCGGCGTATTCAACTGCCGGCGTGGCGTATGCTCAGAGTTCGGGTAATGGTAAGAAATTTGCCTTGGAAGTAGCAGTAAAGGCCGATAAAACGCGGGCAGAATTGGCGGCTGGCAAGCTGGATGATTTCATGCCAAAGCCGGGCGAGATTATCATCCCGGAGACTTATGTCAAGCAACTGGGCTTCAAGGACGCGCAGTCGGCGATTGGACAGACGATTACGTTGGGTTTGCGTAGTGCGGAGCAGAGCGGCGAGGTTGCTAAGGAGATGTCGCTGAAAATTACTGCGGTTGACAAAGAGTCGGATACGATTTTGTACTATCAGCCGACGCTGCGAATCTCGACCGCTGACGCTAAGGAAATCTACGAATTTAGCCACGACAAAAGCCAGCCGAACGAGTATTCGACGGCTCTAGTGTCGGTTGATGATGAGAAAAATATTGATGCGGTGAAGGACGAAATTAGCAAAGACTACAGCGCCTATTCGATTCAGGATGTGCGCAAGACGCTGCTCACCATGGTCAACGCGGCGCAAGCGGCGCTGGCAGGATTCGGTGGCTTGGCGCTGCTGGCCAGTGTATTCGGGATTATTAACACTATGTATATTTCAGTGTTGGAACGTACCAGCCAAATTGGTTTAATGAAGGCGCTGGGGATGCGCGGCCGCGATATTGGCAAGTTATTCCGCTACGAAGCGGCGTGGGTTGGTTTGCTGGGCGGCTTGATTGGCGTCGGACTGGCAAGTTTGGTGACGCTGCTGAATCCAGTAATTACCAGTGCCTTAAAATTAGGCGTTGGCACGAATCTTCTAGTAATTAATCCGCTGCAAATCGGACTGTTGGTAATCGGACTGGTGGTGATGGCAATAATTTCTGGCTGGTTGCCAAGCCGCAAAGCAACAAAGCTAGACCCAATTGAGGCATTAAGGACGGAATAGGAGAAATATCATGATTGAACTGAAAAATGTGACAAAAGTTTACGGTAAAAAGAAGAACCAATTCACAGCCCTAAAAAATGTCAGCTTAACTATTCCGACAGGAGTTAGCGTGGCTATCCTCGGTAAATCTGGTTCAGGAAAATCGACGCTGATGCATGCCATCTCGGGTTTGGATAAGCCGCAAAAAGGCCAAGTTATCATTGACGGACAAGATATATTGCAACTAAAGTCAAAGCATGTCGATGAGTTTCGCGCTAAGAAAATCGGCTTCATTTTCCAGAGCTTTTTTGTCCAAGGCAATGAGAGCGTGGTTGATAACGTCAGCTTGCCGCTGGAAATTGCTCGGCTATCGCGCAAAAAGCGGGCGCACAAGATCAATGCGGCGCTTAAAGCGGTGGATTTGTACGATAAGCGCAAAAACCGTGCCAAAGATTTGTCGGGCGGGCAAAAGCAGCGTTTGGCGATTGCTCGGGCGATTGTCGGCGATCCGCAAATCATCTTTGCCGACGAGCCGACCGGCAACCTGGACAGTGAAACTGGCGCTAAGGTGGAAGGATTGCTATTTGATTATAATAAGCAAAAGGGTGTCACGCTGATTGTAGTGACACACGACGTCGACCTGGCGAAAAAATGCGATTATCAGATCATAATTAAAGACGGGCGGGTTGAGAAATCGACCGTGCCAGAGGAGAAAAAGCATGGACGTTAGTGCTTACGCCGAAAGCTTAGCGATTCAGCTGCGCAAAGGTTTTTTGGTCTACTGTGTGCTGCTGGTTTGCGCTAAGCAGCCGCAATATACTGGAGATATTGTCAAGCAAATGAGCGAGTCAGACCTGATGGTAGTGGAGGGTACGATTTACCCGCTGCTCAGCCGTTTGCAGAAATATGGCTATCTCAAGCATGAATGGCAAGAGAGCGAGCAAGGTCCGCCGCGCAAATATTATTCGCTCACTGACACTGGCGCGCAGCTGGTGGATGAATTGAAAAATCGTATCAAAATGTTGAACACTTCGCTAAAAAATCTCGAGAAAGGAGCAAAGCGATGAAAGAAATAACCAGAATCCATTTGGCAAAAACGCCGTTTAGCGCGGAGATTGATGCCAAAAAATCATTGGAGAAATACCTTAATTCAATTCAAAAAAATATGCATGCCGAGCCGGAAGCCATGCAAGAAATTGAAGCGCGAATGGTGGAGCTTTTGGCGGAGCGCGGCGTGGCAAAAGACGGCGTAATCGGTAACGATGATGTTCTGGCAATTCAGAAACAGATGGGCGAGCCGCGCGATTTTTCGGATGATAGCGACAACGCGGAGACAGATGTTGACGTAGATGACGAGGTATTGGGCAATTCGTCTAAGCAGCTAATGCGCGATACTGAGCATGGTTTGATCGGCGGCGTGTGTGCTGGCGTAGCGGCATATTTTGGCGTTAATCCGTTGTGGATACGCTTGATCGCTATCTTTTCGCCGTTTATAACGTTTGGCACGGCGGTGCTGATTTACATTGTCATGTGGCTGTCGATTCCTGAAGCGCGGACGGCTTCCGACAAGCTGCGGATGCGCGGCGAGCCGGTGACGCTGGATGCGCTCAAACGCCTGTCGATTGACGATAGTACTAAAAAGCAAGCAGCAAGCACCGCTGCCAAGATTTTCCGCTTTTTGCTGGGAATTATATTGGCGATGATAGCGTTTGGACTGCTGGTGGCACTGCTAGTCGGCGGCGTGTTTGGCTTTGGTGCAGTGGCAGCGTTGAACGGATTTACCGCGCAAAGCTGGGCGTGGGGATTGCTATGTTGCTTGGTTTTGGGCGGTGCAGTTTTGTTCACCTTGACGTTGCTGGCTACCTGGAGCGTCTTTACCTGGAAGTTGAAACGTCCGGTGATTATAGCGATGCTTGGTCTATTGATGGCTGGCGCGGTTTGTTTGTCGGGCGTGGCGATTTTCAGCGCTAATACTTATTCGAATCTAACTTACGATTACGAGAAAACTCTAAAAGTTAAAACTGTTGACGCCTCGGAGGTTGCTGCCGGCGCTAAAAGTATA
The DNA here is from genome assembly GCA_013333625.2 of Candidatus Saccharimonadota bacterium. GTDB lineage: Bacteria > Patescibacteriota > Saccharimonadia > Saccharimonadales > Saccharimonadaceae > Saccharimonas. The sequence continues at coordinate 18,224 of JABCOL020000036.1, forward strand.
GTAGTTGATGGTAACGGTGAATATGTTGCGATGGAATACGGCGGCTATGCCGAAAAGACTCGGTTGGAAGTGAAATATCACGACACGCAATATTCCAAAGTACCGGAAGTAAAATTGCGTCGCGACGGCGACAAACTCGTGGTTAATGTAAAAAGCCAGATAGACGAGACCTGCAGCCATCGCGGTTTCACGGAGTCTATGCGCTGCCGCTACATGTACGGCCCGGCTTCCATCAGGGTTTACGGCCCGGTGGATTTGCTGGCGCCCGGCCGCGGCCGCGATAATACGTTTAATTATAACGATTGAAACTTTAAGCAACTTTTCATGACGCGCCTATACAGTAGCGCTCATGAAAGCAGCTACAATTACTCAACCCTTGGCGTCGGCGGCTCCGGCAGTCGACGACCAAATTTTGCAACCGCTCAATCCGCGGACATTGACGGTCGATATCGTATTACCAGTTCTTAACGAAGCTCATGTGCTTGAGCAGTCGGTTACCAAACTGCATAGATATCTTGCCAGCAATCTGCCGTATAAATGGCGTATAATTATTGCCGATAATGGTAGCACCGACGGTACAGCGACAATTGCTCGCCGGCTAGCTGAGAGACATCCAGAGATCCGCTTGCTGCAATTGTCAGAAAAAGGCCGCGGCCGGGCTCTTAAACAGGCTTGGGTGAGTAGTAAGGCGGACATTCTAGCCTATATGGATATTGATTTGTCGACGAATCTTGACAGTTTTGAACCGATGATTGCGTCGCTGATTACCGGCGATGCTGGATTGGTGACCGGTTCGCGGCTAATGAAACAATCGCGAACGACGCGCGGCTTCAAGCGGGAGTTTATCTCGCGCTGCTACAATCGAATTATTCGTACTACTATGAAGACTAAATTTGTTGATGCGCAGTGCGGTTTCAAAGCGCTACGCCGCGATGTAGCGCAAAAGCTGCTGCCTCACATTAAGGACACGGCTTGGTTTTTCGACACTGAGTTGCTAATTAAAGCTGAATATAACGGCTATAAAATTCACGAGGAACCAGTAGAATGGATTGAAGATACTGATTCTCGGGTTGATGTTGTTAAAACAGCAACAGATGATATTAAGGGTTTGTCGCGAGTACGCCAAGAATATGGTCAGTCGAGTTTCGGCGAAATGGCAGCCTTTGGCAGTTTACTGCTTTTTACGTCTATATTTTATCTATGGAATTTGACAATCAACGGTATGGCAAATAGCTACTATGCGGCGGCAGCGCAAGCAGCTAGTACTAGTTGGCTAGCTTGGTTGTTTGGTAGCCTGGATGCTGCCAATTTCGTTAGCGTCTACAAGCCGCCAATTAGCATGATGATTATGGGACTGTTTGGCCGGATATTTGGTTTTTCGTCGTGGAGCATGCTGTTGCCGCATGCGCTGGCAGGTATCGCTACGGTGGCGCTGGTTTATCTAACGGTTAAACGATGGTACGGTGCGCGCGCTGGTTTGATTGCCGGAATCGTAATGGCGATGACGCCAGCTGCTGCGCTAATGTTTCGTTTTAATAATCCGGATAGCTTTTTGACGCTCTTTTTGACGGCCAGTGCTTATAGTTTTTTGCGGGCTTTCGAAGGAAGTAGGCCAGTGTTGTGGTTGAGTCTGGCTGGTTTATTTACGGGGTTTGCTTTTAATGCTAAAATGTTACAAGGTTTGCTTTTGTTGCCGATAATGACAATCATTTACATTAGCTTTGCACGCCCAAAATTCACTACCAGAATGTGGCATCTCGGCGTGGCTGGCATAGCGACAATTGTATCGACGTTTTGGTGGAGTATTTTGGTGTGGCTAACGCCAGCGGTAAATCGACCTTGGGTTGGCAGTACGAGCGACAATAGCATATGGAGTTTGATATTCGGTTATAACGGTTTTGGAAGACTGTTGGGTAATGGTGGCGGTCTTGGAAGCCGGCCAGGCGGTATGATGCAAATGGGTGCGCAGGCTGCTAGTCAAAACGCTTCGCCAGCAACGCAAGCAATGACGCCGCCGATTGGTATGATGGACGGCAGTTTTGGTGCGGGTGGTCATGGTGGCGGTCCTGGCGGTGTTGGCTTTGGCGGCGAGACTGGCGTGCTGCGTATATTTAATGAGAGCTTTGGGCCGAACATTGCTTGGCTAATTCTGGTAGCCTTGATTAGCGCTGGGTTAGTAATCTGGTTGTTGCGCCGAGCACCACGATATAATAAGGAGCGCATCGGTGTATTATTATGGCTGGGCTGGCTGCTGATTCACATTGTGATATTTAGCATGACTAGCGGCACGATTCATCCGTATTATGTGATAGCGATGGCGCCAGCGGTGGCAGCGCTAGTTGGTATTGGCGCACCGTATATTTGGCAAGCTTACAAGCGCCGCACCAAAGTAGCCTGGATACTGCCGCTGAGTATCGCGCTAACGACAATTCTTAGCATTATTATGCTCGGCTATAGCAACTATTGGCCTTGGCTGATGTGGCTAGTGATGATTGCCGGTGGTGTAGCAACTATTTTGACGCTACTGCCGTTATCGCAGACGAAACGGCTTAAACAAATTATTCTTGGCTTAGCAATTACTGCTGGTATGGCGGCACCGATTGTCTTTAGTGTTAGCACGGTAGTTACAGCGCATAGCGGCAGTATTCCAACGGCTGGTCCAGGAGCTTCAGCTATGAGCAATACGAATAATGAGTTGGCGCGAGCTGAATCGACGCTCGTCTCGTTTTTGCTAGAAAACCGTCATGGCACGACATGGCTGGCGGCAGTTAATAGCGCTAACGAATCGGCGCCGATTCAATTATCAAGCAGTCAGCCAGTCATGGCCATCGGCGGCTTCAATGGTAGTGACTCGACGTTGACGCTATCGCAATTCAAACAGCTCGTCCATCAGGGCAAAATCCGCTACTATGTATTAAATAGTAGACATGAGAAATCTGGTGGCCCCAGCGGTATGAGTGGACCAGGTAGCAATTCCGAGATTCTAACATGGGTGAAAAGTGCTGGTAGTAAAGTTGATTACGGCGGTACGCAATATACAGTTTATGATCTTGCGGCGGCTGCTTAAGAATACTTTAAGCTCAACCGCGCATACTGTCATTACAAACCTAAGCAAAGGAGTGAATATGACCAAGAATTTGAATTTGACAACTGATGAAGCGCTTGTTTTGCAGCAGATTAGCGAGAGTGGCGAGGAAGACCTGACGGGATTAACCGAAAGTTTGCAAATGAGCCGTCCGAAATTGATGACACAGCTGAGTCGCCTCAAAAACAAAGGTTTAATCAAAATTAAAACGACCGCTGGCGATTGGTGGATTTCGATGAGCCGCCGCGGCAAGCAGACGACTCACTACTTGTGGCCAGAAATGTCCTTAAATTACTAAACCATTAAACAAAAGAAAGGTTATAATAAAATTATGAAGATTTTGGTTGTTGACGACGAGAAACGAATTGCCAAGTCGATCAAGCAAGGCTTCGAGATGGACGGCTATGCGGTTGATATTGAGCACGACGGCGAGGATGGCTACAATGCAGCGCGGGCTGATGATTACGATCTCATCATTCTCGACGTGATGATGCCGATCATGAATGGCTTTGAAGTCGCCAAAAAGCTGCGCGCTGACGGTAATAAAACGCCAATCTTGATGTTGACAGCCAAAGATCAGAATAAAGATATTGTGGAAGGCTTGGATAGCGGTGCCGACGACTATTTGCCGAAGCCGTTTAGCTTCGAGGTTCTCGGCGCTCGCGTTCGGGCATTGCTGAGGCGGCCGCAGGATGTACTTGATAGCATTTTGACAGTGCGTGATCTTGAACTTGATGTCGCTAATCACACTGCTGAACGGGCTGGTAAAGATATCAAGCTATCTAACAAAGAATTTGCTATTCTTGAGTATTTGCTGCGCAACAAGAATCAAATTCTTAGTAAGCAAAACATCATGACGCACGTTTGGGACTTTGATGCTGATATTTTGCCGAATAATGTTGAAGTTTTTATTAACTATTTACGCAACAAAATTGATAAGCCTTTTCCAGGCGCTGATCCGATTATCCAAACGGTACGAGGGTTTGGATATATCGTTAAGGACGAGATTAGAAAAGCATGAAAAATGTTGGTCAACGTGCCGTTGTTCGCTTAGCGGGGACCTATTTGGCGATCATCATGTCTATGTCGATCGCCTTTAGTTTGATAATTTATGGACTGTCAAGCCAAGAATTTCATCGCCGGCCGCCGAATGATCAGCAGGCAACTTCTACGATTCGTTCCGCCGAGCCGGGTACGGTTATTTCAATTCACAGCTATCTTGATACGCGTGAAGATGAAGCGATGGCGGCAATTCGCCTAAACTTGCTGTTGGCAAATTTGACGGTGTTTTTGATAGGCGGGCTAGTCAGCTATCTGCTAGCTCAGCATACGCTGCAGCCAATCGAGGATAACATGGCGGCGCAATCGCGTTTTGTCAGCGATGCTAGCCACGAACTACGCACGCCGTTGACCGCACTACTGGCAGCTAATGAGGTGGCATCAATGAATCCGAAATTGACTCTCAAACAGGCTAAGCAAGTTATCGCCGACAATGTTGATGATGTTAAACGTTTACAAAAATTAACCAACTCAATGTTAGGGTTGCTCAAAGAAGACAAGCTGGAAATTCAGAAGAGTAAGGTAGGTTTGCAACCGGTGATTGCTCGGGCGATGAACCTAGTAGTAAATCAGGCGCTGGCAAAAGATATTGCTATCGATGATAAAACTAAAAATTTTTTGCTGCTTGGCGATCGACAAAGTTTAGAACAGCTTTTCACGATTTTACTAGACAATGCTATTAAATATAGCAACAAAAGCGGTACCATTGCTATTTCTAGCAGCAAAAAGGGTAAGCACGTCAGCGTTGCTGTGGCGGACGCTGGTATTGGCATGAGCTACGAAGTAAAGTCGCAAATTTTCACGCGGTTTTATAGAGCCGA
>JABCOL020000037.1 GCA_013333625.2 Candidatus Saccharimonadota bacterium
AGACGGACAAGTCACGGTTCATCCGAAGGATGAGTCCAAAACTGCTCGCGCCCAGCACGGTCTGATGCGCGCGCTGATCAACAACATGGTAATCGGCGTAACCAAGGGCTACGAGAAGCGCCTCGAAGTTAAAGGTGTTGGCTTTCGCGTGTCGTCAAGCAACAACGAGCTGACGATGAGCTTAGGTTTCAGCCATGAAGTCAAGTACAAAGCGCCCGAAGGCGTCAATGTGAGCAACGAGAAGATGATCATCGTCGTCTCTGGTATAGACAAGCAAAAAGTCGGCCAAGCAGCCGCCGAAATCCGCGCGCTCAAGAAGCCGGAGCCATACAAGGGCAAGGGTATCGCTTACGTCGATGAACAAATTTTGCGTAAAGCAGGAAAGGCAGGTAAGAAATAATGTCTAATTCACTTTCGCACAAGCTATTGAACCGCAACTTGCGCAAGAATCGCGTTCGCGCCAAAGTTAACGGTACACCAGAGCGCCCGCGCCTCAGCGTCGTTATCAGCAATATGCACGTTAGCGCTCAGCTAATCGATGATACCGCTGGCAACACTCTAGCAGCGGCTACCACTGTCGGCAGCAAGACTAAGGGAACGATGACCGAAAAGTGTTCCTTAATCGGTACTGAAATCGCCAAAAAAGCCAAGAAAGCAAAGATTAACGCAGTTGTATTCGACCGCAACGGCCGCCAGTATGCTGGCCGCCTGAAAGCTCTGGCCGACGCAGCTCGCAAGGAAGGATTGGAGTTCTAAAATGGCCGAAGCCAAAGAACAAACCACGCCCCGAGACGACAAACGCGCCCCGCGCAGCCGCCGTCAAGGTCGAGGCGGTCGCCGCGATGACCGGCGCAACCAGCGCGATGACGCGCCTAAAGAATTCGAAGAAGTAGTAATCAATATCGACCGCGTGGCGCGTGTCGTCAAGGGCGGCCGCCGCTTCCGTTTCAAAGCGCTAGTCGTCGTCGGTAATCGCAAGAACAAGGTCGGCGTCGGCGTAGCCAAAGGCGCTGATGTCCAGGCAGCCATCGCCAAGGCTACGGCCATCGCTAAGAAACACCTGATTACTATCCCGGTAGTCAACGAAACTATTCCGCACGATATGGAAGTCAAGCTTAGCGGCGCCCGCGTGCTCATCAAGCCAGCAGCGCCAGGTACCGGTATTATTGCTGGCGGCGTGGTGCGCGCAGTTATCGGCGTGACTGGCATCCGCAACCTGCTGTCTAAGAGCTTGGGCAGTACCAACAAAGTCAATATTGCTTACGCAACTGTCGAAGCGCTGGCTGGCTTAGTTCCGCGCGAAAAGTGGGTTGGCGCTGAGAAAAAAGCCGAAAAAGCAAAGGTAGCCGCCAAGGAGGAGAATTAATATGAAGTACAATCAGCTCCAAGTTTCGGCTAACAAAGACCGCAAGCGTGTTGGCCGCGGTATCGCCGCTGGCGGCGGCAAAACTGCCGGCCGCGGTACCAAAGGTCAAAATGCTCGCACTGGCAAAAAGCTTCGCAGCACATTCCAGGGCGGCCAGAACGGCATTGTTACCGCTATTCCAAAGGCGCGCGGCTTCAAAAGCTTGCGCATACCAGCTCAGGTGGTGTATAGCGACCGCTTGAATAATTTGAAAGGCAACGTCGACAACTTTACCCTATACGAAGCCGGCCTAATAACTACGCCGTTTCACAACGTCAAGGTGATTGCCCGCGGCGACTTGACCGCTAAGATCACTCTGCAAACGCAGGGCGCATCGCAAAGCGTGGTCGCTATGCTAGAGAAAGCCGGCGGCGCTTTTGAAAAAGCTGCCGTACCACCGCTGCCAAAATCTGCCAAGCAAGCCGAAGCAGACGACAAAGCTGCCTAGCCCAGCCGAATAAGATAGCTCGCAGCAGCTTGCAATCTCACAACGAAACGCTCTCTCCGGAGGGCGTTTTGCTATTATTAGCTCAATACTGTATACTGTGATAAGTTAATGAATTGTTAGTAGCTAGAGGGGCTAGATGATAATGAATTGGAGAATAATTTTCCGCTCACTGAAAAATAAAGATATGCAAAAGCGCTTGCTAATCGTCTTCGGGCTAATTGTAGCGTTTCGCTTCATGGCGCACGTACCAGTGCCGCTGGCTAATCCAACCGAGCTGCGCACCGTCATTCAAAGCGTTATTGGCAGCAGCGACTTTGGCGGATTTCTTAATCTCATGAGCGGCGGCGCGCTCAGCCAGATCAGTATTGTTCTGGTCGGCATGAGTCCATTTATCACTGCTAGCATCATCACACAACTACTCACCAAAGCAATCCCGAAGCTAGAAGAGCTGCATAACGACGGCGAATCAGGCCGCCGCAAAATTAACCAGTGGACACGCGTCGTTACCGTGCCGCTAGCTATCGTTCAATCTATCGCTTTTGTTTACATTCTGCAGCAATCCGTCTTGGCGAATTCGTCAACCGGCACCACTGGCACCTCGATTTGGCAGTGGGCAATTTCGGTAACCGCTATGACCGCCGGCTCAATCCTGCTGATGTGGATCGGCGAGCTGATCACCGAACAAGGAATCGGCAACGGCATTTCGCTTATCATCTTCGCTGGTATTGTTAGCCAGCTGCCAAATACTTTTGGTACGCTAATTAACTCGCTATTAAGCACCACCAAGGGCAAACTCAGCATCTTTGGCTGGTTTGATGTACCAGTCGATCCAACAACGTTCTGGCTGCTGCTAATTCTCGGTACGGTCGGCTTGGTATTGCTATACTTCTTGGTCAAGATCAACGAAGCACAGCGAGTCATTACCATCAATTACGCTAAGCGCGTCGCTGGCAACACTAGCTATGGCGGCGTCAAAAGCATTTTGCCAATTAAGCTGATCGCTGCTGGTGTTATTCCAGTGATTTTCGCGGTGGCTTTCCTCAGCCTGCCAGCATTTGTCGGCCAAGTTATGCGCGCTATGCCTGGCGCCAATCACACTATCGCCAACAACCTAATCAAGTGGTTCCAAACGCCAACGGCGGCCAGCTTCAGCAACGGCGACTGGACGGTAGCGATTTATCCAATTTTGTACTTTGTGCTGGTTATCGCCTTCACTTATTTCTACACAGGTATCGTCTTTAACGCTAACGAAATTTCCGAAAATCTGCAAAAGCAAGGCGGCTTCATCGCCGGCATTCGGCCAGGCGCACAAACCGAAGAATATTTAACGCGCACCGTTAACCGCTTGATCCTGTTTGGCTCAATCGCTCTTGGCATCATTGCTATTATGCCGTTCGCTATTGACTATATCTTTGCGCAACTCGGACTTAACGTTTCGAACTTGTCGATTGGCGGTACCGGACTGCTGATTGTAGTGACTGTCGGCCTCGAGACGCTGCGGCAAATCAATTCGCGCGCTCTGATGGTGACCTACGACGACTTCAGTATTGATGACCTCGACGACGGCCAAACAAAGAAAAATCGGCGCAAACTCCTGCGCCTGCGCCGAGCAGCATAGTCTGCAATTTGCATTTTGAAGACACCTGCATCATAATATATCCGTATAATCCTCTTTTTCCTGAAAATAGAGAGGATTTTAAAGCCCCGGTCCCGGTTGGTTGAACTATAGTTCCCGGCCGGGACTGGGCCCTATCTTTTTTGAAATTATATTTTACAAAATCGCCAAAATGCATTTACAAATGATGTAAAATCCGCTATAATGGTTAGCTGTATATCTATGGCGAGTCAAAAGGAAGTCATCAAATTGCGCGGCAAGGTAGTGGAAGCACTGCCTAATACTCAATTTGTTGTCGAACTAGAGAACAGCCTAACAATTATCGCTTATATCAGCGGCAAGATGCGCAAGCACTACATCCGCTTGGTCCCAGGCGATAACGTAGAAGTCGAGTTGAGCCCTTACGATCTCACGAAGGGCAGAATCGTCTTCCGCGCACGCGATTAATAACGCAGAGCTGCTCCTGATATCAAGCATCTCTCATTAAAAAACAGGTTTTTCCTGTAGAAAGTTGTACGCTCATGAAAGTTAAACCGAGTGTCAAGAAGAGAGGTCCGGGTGATCAATTTGTTCGCCGCGGAGGCCGTCTCTACGTCATCAACAAGAAAAACCCTAAGCATAAACAAAGGCAGGGTTAAGCATGGCTCGAATTGCTGGGGTAGTCATCCCAAGTGACAAGCAGGTACAAATCGCCCTTACCTATATCTATGGTATTGGGCCGAAGTACTCTCGAGACATCCTTGCGGCGGCTAAAATCAAGCCGACCACTCGGGTGAAAGATCTCACCGAGGCTGAAGAGCAGAAGCTTCGCGACATTATCGACAAGGATTATGTCACCGAGGGCGATCTGCAACGCCTGGTGACCAACAATATCAAACGCTTAAAGGACATTGGTTCTTACCGCGGCCTAAGGCACAAAAACGGTTTGCCGACACGCGGCCAGCGGACTCGCACCAATGCGCGAACCCGCAAAGGCAAAGCAATCGCCGTCGGCGGCACGCAGCCAAAAGCAGCAAGCAAGACTTGATAAGGAAGGACTTTTAAATAATGGCAGAAGCTAAATCAAAAAAGAAGCAGCGCCGATCAGTCCCGACCGGTCAGCTGCATGTCCAAGCGACATTTAATAACACGATTATCACCTTTGCCGACAGCAAAGGCAACGCGTTGACCGCCGCCAGTGCTGGCGCTTGCGGTTTCCGCGGCAGCAAAAAGGGCACCGCCTATGCAGCGCAAATTGCTGCCGAAAAGGCCGCCGAAGCTGCTAAATCAACCTATGGTTTGCGCACAGTTGACGTTTTCGTCAAAGGTGTCGGCCTAGGCCGCGACGCGGCAATCCGCGCCATAAGCAGCTTTGACATTTCGATTAACAGTATTAAGGACGTAACGGGCGTACCGCACGGCGGTGTTCGTCCGCGAAAGGCAAGGAGAGCGTAATGGCACGAGACACTAGCCCAATCGTCAAACAGAGCCGCCGCGAAGGAGTTGCGCTGCATCCTAAAGCGCACAAAATCCTCGCGCGCAAAAGCGGCATCCCGGGCGAGCACGCTCATGGCCGCCAAGGCAAGCAGAGCATGTACTCTCAGCAGCTGCGCGAAAAGCAGAAAGTCCGGCGTATGTACGGCCTGCTGGAAAAGCAATTTGCTAAGCTGATGAACGAAGCGACTCGCAAACCAGGTCTTAGCGGCGAAAATTTGCTGCGCTTCCTAGAGTTGCGTCTCGACAACGCCGTTTACCGCGCTGGTTTTGCTACTAGCCGCCGCCAGGCGCGCCAGCTGGTCAGCCACGGACATTTCGAGCTCAATGGCCGCCGCGTCGACATTCCGTCGATTCGCGTCAAAGCCGGCGACGTAATTACTGTTCGCCCGAAGAGTACCAAATCTGGCTACTTTACAGCGATCAACGATATCTTTGGCAATACCACTCAGGCGCCGCTTAGCTGGCTAAAGGGAGATATCAAAAAGCTAAAGATCGAAATTACTAGTGAACCAAAGCGCGAAGAGGCCGAAGCGGGCATCAACGAGCAGCTAATTGTTGAGTACTACTCACGTTAAAAAGGGAGGAAAGATTAAAATGTCTAAAGTTATTCACAACCCAGCGCTCGCCAAGATTATCGATAACAGCGAGAACTCAAGTACGTTTGTTATTGAGCCGCTGCACTTTAATTACGGCAACACGCTCGGCAACAGCCTGCGCCGCGTATTGCTCTCCAGTATCCGCGGCGGCGCGATTGTCGCTTTCCGAATCGAAGGTGCCACGCACGAATTCACAACTGTTCCTGGCATTCAAGAGGACGTCGTCGATATCACTTTGAATCTCAAAGGCGTCAACTTCCGCATTGCTACCGACGAACCGATCGAGTTGCGCATAGAGAAAACTGGCGCCGACGTCATTACTGCTGGCGATATCGCAACCAATGCTGATGTCGAGGTGATGAATCCTGACCACGTGATTTGCCACGTTGACGACCCAAACAAGACAGTTGTCATCGATCTAGTAGTTGAATCAGGCCGCGGTTACCAGCCTATCGAAGAATCTAGCGAAAAACGCCTGCATAGCGACATGATTGCGATCGACGCTATGTTCAGCCCGGTTACTCGTGTTCGCTTCAAGGTCGACCCGACTCGCATCGGTCAAGAGACTAACCTCGATAAGCTCGAGATGACCATCGAAACCGACGGCAGTCTGACGCCGCGCGAAGCTTTCGAAGAAGCTGCCGCTATTCTCGTCAATCAGTACACAGCTCTGGCTGGCAGCACTACTGTCGAATCTGCACCAGCACTTGGTACAGAGGTCGAGGACGATAATGACGGCTTGAACGCCTCAATCGAAGACTTAGGCCTGAGTGCTCGCACCGCCAATGCCTTAGTCAATAACGAAATTCGCACCGTTCACGATTTAGTCACGCTCAACGAGCAAGACTTGCGCGAACTTAAGGGTTTCGGTAGCAAGGCGCTTGACGAAGTAAAAGATAAACTAGCAGAATTGGAGCTCTAAATGCATCGACATGGATACAAAGGGCGTAAGTTAGGCCGCCAACGCGACCAACGGCGAGCGCTCCTGAAAGGTCTAGCGACGAGCTTGGTGATGGAAGAAAGCATTGAGACGACTTTTCCCAAAGCCAAAGAGCTCGTACGTTATATCGAAAAACTAATCACCAAAGCCAAAAAAGGCAATCTGGCCAACCGCCGAGCGGTCATCGCTGGACTCAGTACGCAAGTTGCTGCCGTCAAGCTCGTCGACCAAATCGCGCCGCAGCTAACTGGCCGCACTAGCGGGCACGTTCGCGTCGAGCGCACTCGGCTGCGCGTTGGCGATGGCGCTCAAATGGCAATCGTTGAATTCGTCGACGAACTCAAACCAATGCCAAAAGCAGCAAAGGAGGCTAAGTAATGGCTGGAAAAACCTTTTCACAGAAGCCTGCCGACATTGCTCGCCGCTGGATACTGATTGACGCCCGCGACGCTAGCCTGGGCCGATTATCGACCGCGATCGCTAGCTACCTCACTGGTAAATACAAGCCAACTTACACGCCGCACGTTGACAACGGCGATTACGTCATCGTCATTAACGCTAGCGAACTTGTCGTGACTGGTGATAAAGAAACTGACAAAATATACTACAGCTACAGCGGTTTCCCAGGCGGTTTGAAAGAAGCTCAGCTCAAAGATCTCCGCGCCAAAAGCCCGGCAAGTATCATTGAGCACGCCGTCAAAGGTATGCTGCCCAAGAATAAACTCGCAGCCGGCCGCATGGCTCGCCTGCGTGTCTTCCCGGGTGCTGAGCACGACCACGCAGCCCAGAAACCAGAGAAAGTAGAGGTTAAGTAAATGGCTACCGACAAATACGATTACGGCTTGGGCCGGCGCAAAAGCGCTACTGCCCGCGCTCGCCTGACCGCCGGTAAAGGCGCGATCACCATCAACGGCAAGACTGCTGATGAGTACTTATCAGGCAACAAGACCTTGCTGGCCGAGATTACCGACCCGTTAGCAACCGTCAACAAGCAAAAAGAATTTGACGTCAGCGTACTAGTGCGCGGCGGCGGGCTTAGCGGCCAAGTTGACGCCATCAAGCAAGCCATCGCCAAAGCGATTACTGCTGGCGCCGCCGACTTGCGTGCTCCACTCAAGAAGGCCGGCTTCATGAAGCGCGACCCGCGCGAGAAAGAGCGCAAGAAATACGGCCTGCGCAGCGCCCGCAAACGCGAGCAATACTCAAAGCGCTAACTCTTCGTAGTTTAGAGCAGGCTCAAATACTCCGCTTGTTAGGGCGGGGTATTTGTTTTTTGCTTGAGCACCATTTGATTATTTTGCTATAAAAGTATATAGTAATACTTATTAATTATAAATGCTAGGTGGGTTGCAGATAGGCTACAAGCCGCTAATCCCGAAGGAGGGGATTGAAGTATCATGGCAATAGTTCCAAAGCGTCCAGAAAGCCCAACATGAGCAGGAGAAGTAAATGTTCTTAGCCGCCGCGAAGCACTATTAACATTAGGATTCACCGGCTTATTGGCGGCAGCCACAGCCTGCAGCAACGACAATCCAAAGCCAGCACGCAATCAGCCACAAAAACCGATGCCGCCTGAGCATCCGAGCCATGACACGTCCCAGAGTGTTGTAACCTGCGACCGAAAAAAAGAACGTATTAGAGTAGTGGATCCTGAAGAGGCACAGAAAGATTCCCAGCGATATAGCCGCAACACGGAGGATTGTTGGAAAGAAGGAACGCCGCCGAGCAACATTGATCCACTACCGCCAGCAGCGCCGGCCTCGCCTACCAACACGCCATCCGCTAGCAAATAACATCATACTGCAATTGAACACCTCGCTCTCACATAGCGGGGTGTCGGCTTTATTACGTTAAATCTATTCATGCTATACTTTATTTCTTGGTATCATCATCGTTATAAGCCTTATACTGAAAATACAACGCCGCGCACACCAGCGCGATAGCCAGCGCGAATTCAAACAGATGAAGCGGTACGTTTGGCGGCTGCTTAGCACTCATCGTATCCATAGATGTCTCAATTGAAATATACGAAACTAGCGCCGACGCAAACAAGAAAACGTAATATGCAATCCGACACTGAGTTTTGTTCATAACGCTATTGTATATGCAGCCACCATCAGCGTCAAACAGCAATTATCTCAATCGTCGCGCTCAATATGACAGCACAAGCGTACTCTGTTATAATTATACTATGTCTAAAGAAACAATTCTCACTGGCGTGCGCGCCAACGAAGAGCCAACGCTCGGTAATTATCTCGGTGCGTTCGTGCCAATGGTGCAAATGCAGAAAAAGTACGCAGGAGAGTACCAAATCAACATGTTTGTGCCAGATTTACACAGTTTTACGACGCCAATCGACCATTCTGCGTTGTACGCCAACACCCTCAAAAACCTTAAATATTTCATCGCCGCTGGGCTCGACACTAGAGACGAAAATACTTTTATTTACCGCCAGAGTTTTATCCCAGCGCACAGCGAATTAACTTGGATTTTAGACTGCTTCACTAGCTTCGGCGAGATGAGCCGCATGACGCAGTTCAAAGAAAAGTCCGCCGAACACAGCGGCAATGTCAGCGTTGGGTTGTTTAATTATCCGGTGTTGATGGCTGCCGATATTTTACTCTATAATGCCCGCTATGTGCCCGTTGGCGAGGACCAATTCCAGCATCTAGAAATTACCCGCGACATCGCCATTCGCATGAATAATAAGTTCGGCGAATTATTCACCGTGCCTGACTCTACAGCCAAGCAAACTGAGTTTATCAAGCGCGACAAAGGTTTGCGCATTCGCAGCTTAACCAATCCGAACAAGAAAATGAGCAAAAGCTCGGACGATCAAAAATCAAAAATTAATCTGAACGATACGCCAGAACAAGCTCGCAAGAAAATCATGTCGGCAACAACCGATTCGCTTGGCGTTATCAATTTTGACTGGAAAAATCAGCCAGGCATCACCAACTTATTGCAGCTTTTGGCGATTTTAACTGATCGGCCGCAAGAAGAAGTCAACACTGAGTGGATCGGCCAAACGCAGTACGGGCCATTAAAAAAGGCCGTTGCCGAAGCAGTAGCCAGCTTTTTGAGCAACTTCCAAGCGCGCCTCGACGCCATCACCGACGATGATTTATTGAAAGTCCTCGAGCGGTCCGAGCGCGCCATGACCATCGTCGCCAACGAAACCTTGCTCCGCGTCCAAAAAGCCGTGGGACTCAGGAGATAGCGCCAACATGCACCAATCCTCGAGCAACCAACCGTCTGAACAGGGAAGCAGCGTAATCATATGAAAATCACTACCAATGACTTACTGGCGATTTTACGCCGCTTCAATGTGGCAAACGCAGACAACCTGCCGCGCCATATCGACCAGATCAAAAACAGCAATCCTAGCCCAATCAATCAGCTGGTGCGCTTTCGCTTTAACCGCCAGCATTATTTCGTGCTGGTTGACGACACCGCCGAAGACCGCGAAAATTATATCATGGAGCAAATATTTACCGCCAAAAGCGACGCTCGCGGCGTGATTTTCGAAAACCCAACCAGCGAGTTAACTACCTACGGCTTACCATTCAAAGGCAAAGATATCTATCTGTTTCAACAGGTGAGCGACAACCAGCGGCTGGATAGTTTGCTAGCCAAACGCTACCCAGAAACCAGCCGATCAACCTGGCAAAAATATATCAAATCTGGCAATGTATCTGTCAACGGCACGCCAGCCAAAAGCGCCAGTCAGCTAGTCACCGAAGCCGACGAAATCGCCGTCAATCTGCCTGAAGCTACCGATTACAGCGATGAGGAGCTAACGATACTTTATCTAGACGATAACGTCATCGTTGTCAACAAACCAGCCGGCGTTCTGACTCACAGCAAAGGGGCGCTAAATGACGAATTCACGGTCGCCGATTTTTTCCGCCGTTATACCACCGTCGGACTGGAGACTAACCGCCCAGGCATCGTCCATCGGCTAGACCGCGACACCAGCGGCGCTATCATCGGGGCGCGTACTCCCGAAGCTTTTGAGTTACTCAAAAAACAGTTCTCGCAGCATCTCGCCAAGAAAACATATCTAGCCATCGTCAACGGCACACCGCAGCCACCAACCGCCAAAATTGATATTCCGATCGGCCGCAACCCGTCGGCGCCCAGTACCTTTCGCCCCGACCCGAACGGCAAGCCGGCGCAAACCGTTTACCAAACGCTCGCCGCGCACCATAATCTCAGCGCTATTAAACTCTGCCCGCAAACTGGGCGCACTCATCAACTGCGCGTTCATCTGCGTCATTTGCACACGCCGATTCACGGTGACCGCGTCTATGGCAAATCTGCCGATCGCCTCTATCTGCATGCTTACAAATTAGAAATTACTACACAGCCTGGCAAGCGCCAGACATTCATTGCGCCGCTGCCTAGCGAATTTATCAAACTTTTCCCGGAGCTGGATGATGAGCCTAATCTTTGAGCCGTCAACCGAGCGACAAATTCAAACGCTAGCCCGCAGTCTACCGCAAGCTTTACTTTTGACAGGTGCTAATGGCGCTGGTCTGCTAACTACCGCCAAATACTTAGCTGGCCCAGCACTCGCTGGAATTATTCAGCCCACCAA
>JABCOL020000038.1 GCA_013333625.2 Candidatus Saccharimonadota bacterium
GCGGCAGGTTAATCGTCACCACGCCAATTGAACCGGTCATCGGATTACTGCCAAACAAGCCGCCGCCGCGATACTCCAGCTGGCGATTATCAATCCGCAAGCGGCAGCACATCGAGCGCGCATCTTCTGGATCCATGTCGGAATTGATGAAGTTTGAGAAGTACGGAATGCCGTATTTGGCGCTAGCTTCCCAAAGATTTTCAATGACCGGATTATCCCAGTTGAAATCTTTGGTGATATTAACCGTTGGAATCGGGAAGGTAAAGACTCGGCCGTTGGCGTCGCCTTCAGACAGCACCTCCAATAGCGCTTTATTAAGCATGTTCATCTCTTCTTGATAATCGCCGTAGTTGGTATCCTGCATCTCGCCGCCGATGATCACCGGGTTGCCAGCCATGTGCTTCGGGCATTCCAGGTCGAGCGTAATGTTAGTAAACGGTGTCTGAAAACCAACCCGCGTTGGCACGTTAACGTTAAAGACAAATTCTTGCAGCGCTTGCTTGACCTCGTCATAGCTCAGCTTGTCAGCGCGAATGAACGGCGCCAAGAGGGTATCAAAGTCAGAGAACGCCTGAGCACCAGCCGCTTCGCCCTGCAAAGTGTAGAAGAAATTGACCACCTGGCCCAATGCCGAACGGAAATGCTTGGCCGGCTTGGAGGCAACTTTGTTTTTAACGCCAGTAAAGCCTTGGCGCAGTAAATCCATCAGATCCCAACCAACACAGTAAACACTCAGCAAATTGAGGTCGTGAATATGCAAATCACCCTCTTTATGCGCCCGGCCGATTTTTGGCGAATAAATCTTATCCAGCCAGTAGGTCTTGGTAATTTCCGCCGAAACGTAGTTATTCAGGCCCTGCAAACTATAGCCCATATTGGAGTTTTCTTTGACTTTCCAGTCCAAGTTATTGACGTATTTATCGATCAAATCGACGTGCGCGTTGGATGTAATTTCACGCAATTTTTTATGCTGGTCGCGGTAGATAATGTAGGCCTTGGCGGTCTTCTTGAACTTGGAATCAATCAGCGTGTCCTCGACGATGTCCTGGATTTCCTCAACACCCGGCACGAGACGCGTCTGGCGAGCTTCTAGCTGTTTAAGTACTTTATCAGTAAGCTTAGCAGCGGCTTTTTCGTCGAATTCGCCAGTTTCAGCGCCAGCTCGAGCAATCGCTTTAGTAATCTTGGAAGCGTCAAACTTCACTTTACGGCCGTCGCGCTTTTTGATTGTTTGATACATATTACCCTCCTGAATGCATCATTAAAACGCTCCGGATCTACCCCTGCGGAGCGACACTTAATCGTGTATTTGTTTTACGAAAACACCATATGTAGTGCTTACATACAAATTTACACCCAATATATAGTGCTAGTCAAGGTTTTTACATTGTATTATTTACATTTGCACAGTCAACTAGTTTAATCATATTCGCTTGGTAAATATCATCGCCCGGTGATCGCGAGTTTGCGAGTTTTTTATCCACTCCCCAGCGCAAGTCATCAGATTCAAGCCTTCAGACACACCATCAGCTGGACGCATAAAACTATTCATATCAACATCAGATAGCTTAATTATTTGTTTTTTGACCACCTGGTAGCGCAACATTTGGCCGTTACCGCGTTCAACACTGACTGTATCGCCAACATTTAGCGACTCTAGCTTATTAAAAATTCCCCCCAAAGTCATACCAGATGCGTGGCCAATAATAATAGATGCTCCCGGCTGCCCCGGCTTGACACTGCCAGTATACCATCCTGTATCAAAAATATTGACAGGCGATTGCATTGAGCCGTCAGTATTAACGCTCATCGGCAATACTCGAGCTTTAACCCCTAGCTTCTCAATAGTAATCACTCTCGGTAAATCTGCAGCTACCTTGTATTTAGCGATGGCGTCGCCAGAAACTTTTGTTTCGTCTTTACCTTCATTGCTCCGTCGATCATTTGGGCTATCGCTGCGTGCAGCCACCGTCGCTGTATTTACAGTATCTTTTATCCGATTATTTAACAGCCAAGAGTCAACCAGTGAATATACCGAAACCAGCAAGAGAATCGACGCCGCAACACCAGATAATTTCTTGCGAAAATTACCGCTCATGATTTCTTTTAAGCGCCGCTTGGTGGAGCGTTTTTCGCCGCCCATCTGGCTAGCAGCTGTTAGTTTTTCATAAATAATAAGCAAGCGAGCTGTCCGAGCCAGCTTTCTATTAATTCTCGTATAATCTCTAGGTTTTTTGTTTTGGAGAGACTGCTCTTTTGGACTTGGCGAGACAGGCTGCACTGCGATATCCATAATTCGCTTCATACTCGGCTGGCTAGCAGCGCCCGCTACAACATCATTCGCCAATCTGCGCCGCGGTACGACTACCCGGCCTCGTGCTTTTGGCAGTACCTCCAGACTACGAGCAACTCGTTCTCTTTGCGTCATTGCTTGCTTCATTATAGCTAACAGGCACGCCTCGCGTCAAACCGCTTACGGCGTGCCTGCCTCCAATCTTAATCGTTATAAGTCTTGGTTATTTCTTGCCAAAACTCTTTCGTTTTGCCATGAATAGCAGGATTGCTGCCGAAGCCACACCAACGATAGTTCCAGCCAAATTAACTGCTACATTTTCGCCGCCCGTATTTGGAGCCTTCGGACCTGTCGAATCATTCTGCGCCGTTAGCACAACGTCATTGCCATCGCCGCCAACATAGCTAATCTTGAAGGTTGCGCCATCCACAGCGAACTCTGCACCTTCGGGCAAACCATTGAATGTCCCTTGAACCGGAGCGCTACCGTTATTGTTGATAATCGTAAAGGTATCACCCTTCTTGATGGTACCGCCAGGCAGATATACCAGCTCTAATTTCGGAGAACTACCACCGTTGCTAAGCTGGACGCTCTGCGCAACAATCTGATCATAATGATCTTTATCTAGAATTTCTGCCTTGTATACGCCAGTACCGTTCATATAGAAGTCATTCAGTACAGTAATCTTGCCTGGCGAATTACCTGGAGCAACGACACCTGCCACATTAAGACTCTTTACCGTAGCATTACCGCCAAATACACCGCCCTCATCGACATAAACATCAGAGCGGCTGCCGTTTAGCAAGACTGTTTCGCCCTTTCTAACGCTTACCGACTCATTAGGTTTGTCGCCGTCCAATTTTATCAGCTTAGCTTCGTGGGCATTACCGTGCTGTCCATTCGGCGTACCGCTGGTGTTGTCCGAAGATTCAACTAGCAGAGTACCCTTGTTATCTTTATGAGCAACCAGTTTACCAGGGCCACTGAGCTTGCCAGTAATCTTCACTGTCACGTTCGAAAGTAATTTATATTCAACATTGCCATTGAGTACAATGTCGCCAGATAGAACTGTTGTCACGTTTGAAGAACCGCCGCCAGAGCCCAAACAACTTATTCCATGGGAAATCATCGCGCCGTTTTCAAAAGTAATTTTGCTGGCGCTTGTTTCGTTATCAGCATATTTAACTCCTAGCTCGCCACTACTTTTAACTGTAATGTTATTAGCACCTTCTAGCGGTACGCTAGCGTTTTCGCCAACAATTTTCTCTGAAGCTTTTACAGAATTGCTTATAGAATTGCATCCGCTATTAGCAACTTCAAAGCGATTAATGCTTGTTTCGTTCTTAAATTTTCCGTCGAATCCGTTAGATTTCAAGTTTGACAAGCCAGTAACAGCACCAGTAACATATATATAAGGAATCTCAACCTTGTCATCCACGCTAGTCTTATCACCACTGAACTCAGCATCCGGTGTAAATTTCAGCGTATCAATCGTATAGCTAGCGCATGTCGGACTAGCATCAGCATTGTTCATCTTCGAAACAGATAGACCCGACAAAGCAACGTTCAAATCATTCTGAATCTTCTCGCTAGCTCCGTTGGCACATGTAAATACCAGCTTAGCGCCCTCTGTTGGTACTTGGCCGTCTTTCCAGTTGCCAGCAGTTGACATTTTGTGGTCGCCAGCAGCGCCCGTCCACGTGAATGCAGTCGGCGCAGCATTGGCTGGCGCGTTAAATACCACTGCGCCAACAACGGCTGCCACTGACACAGCACTAGCCAATTTGACATAGGGAACACCCATATTGTTTTTCTCCTGTACACATTTGTGTTTTAATTTAGTTTACGCTTTTATGCTAGCATTACTTAACAATTTTTTCAAGTATTATAGTATAAAATACAACGAAAATTACACGCTTACCCTAATGTTTGCTGCAATAGTAAAACTATTTATAAAATCTATTTAAAAAGGCCTTGACTTAACCTGTCGAGGCCGTTTGCCCGGTATACCAGGCAATTTATCTATCAATTTGGCTCCGGCAGCTGGGCTCGAACCAGCGACCTAATGGTTAACAGCCATCCGCTCTACCACTGAGCTATGCCGGAATACATTCTGCTATCGCCGCAGATACCAATATTGTAACTTATTATACAAAAGGTGTAAAGTCTACTGCGCCCGCAGCGCATCAAGCTGTTTTGCTAAATCGGCGATTGCTTCCCAACTGGCGCCATCGGTCATAATTGACAGTACGTACGTACCGTGCGAACCATAAACAATCGCCGAGTCATGCAATAATCCATTCATAAAGCCAACCTTATCGGTAACCGTCCCCGATACACCTGCTGGAATACCTTTACGAAACACGTTTTTCTTCATAGCTTCTAGCAAGCGCTGCTGATTGGCGCTCGAAAAGTTTTGGCCGGTTGCGATCATACCTAGCAGCAGGGCTTGATCATTTGCTGTCGTATACGGTCCGCCTCCTTTCATAAATGTCGAGTTCTTAAGGCCAATGGCGTTAGCTTCGCTAGTCAAAGTACTAACTCCAATTGCGTTCAAGAAACTTTCCGCGCAAGCATTATCGCTCAAACTAATCATTTTATTAAAGCATGCTTGATCACTATCCCAACTGCGCGCACCGCTATCGATACGCTTTAGCAAGCTACAAGCCACTAGCAATTTGTAGGTGCTAGCTGTTACAAATTGCTTATCGCCATTGTATTCAGCGCGGCGTTTTTTGCCGTCTAACTCTATCATCGACACGCCGTAAGTTCCTGGATGGTCTTTGGCGAAATTCTCCATCAAAGCCGACAAGCCAGCATCGCTCGAGCTATATGTCCGCGTATATTCCTCGCGCGGCGGCACAGCCTTGGTAACGGCATCAAGCTGCAAACTACCGCCGTCGATTGTACTTTGTAATTTCTGCAGCATTACCGCCACATCAAGTGCTTGCCCTGAACTACCTGTCTGCTTACTAACAACCGTGAAATCATGCGTAGTAATTTTCGACACCCCAGGCGCCACAGTAACAATTTTCGCTACCTCATCATTCAGCCATTTGCTAGTACGTTCAGCATTCAGCGTAGCCACCAATTCTTTATCTTTATCGGTAAAGTCAAGCCAAGCGTAGACTGTCTGCGCATCGGCCGCGACGGTTTTGTCTCTAGCTTTAATTTGAATACCTCCCGCTAGATGTTTGGTTAGCTTTCGCGCCAATTGCTTAGCTTTTTCATCGCTCACCGCTGGTTTGATATCTATTTTATTGACATTAATAGTTGTCGGCTGATGTAATTTTGGTTTGATATCGCGAACAGATTGCTTGATTTTAGCCTTATCGCATTTACCGCCAAGCCTGGACTTCTGCAGCTCAAGCTGTGTCCCTTTGGCTGTAAGCGTAGCATTGGTCGGACTAACTTGGCAGCGAGCAACTATTTTTTCGTTAACAGCTACATCCGTTTGGCTGGCAAATTTAGGGGCTGGCGGCGAACCGTAATTCAAGCCATGCCAAAACAATGAAGTTGGTACTAATCGCACATACCAAGGATAATCGTACTGCTTGATCCGCTGCGAATTATCAACCGAGACAGCAATATCACGCAGCTTTATACTAACCGCTGGCTTGTCTGAATTATTCATCGTGATATTAAGAGCATGGTCGCTATACGCTTGATTAGCTTTTTTGGCCGCCGCATCTTTAGCCATACCGCCAATTGCTAATCCGTCAACGTGCGCAAATGGCAAGGTCTTGTCGCTTGGATAAGCCAACTGTACAATTGCTAGAAGAAAAGTCAAACTTGCTGTAGCACCGACTGCATATTTACGGAAATACTTATGGCGTAACAAACGTTGTAATTTTATCTGCAATGAAGCAGCTTGGTAATTGACCTGCCGATATGCGCCATAAACTAGACGCCGCAATTTCAATCGCCAAGCGCTAGATTTAGTAGATTTAGCGGCATGGACCGCCGCTTTAGTACCAGTATAACGCCGGCGGTACGATGGTTTACGCGCTATCCGTCTCACGCGGCCCCTCACAACCAAGAATTTGTAATGCCGATTGCAGCGTTTGAATATCCCGGCGTGCCTTATCGTCGTCTTGTTTCTGCAGGTTGGCTATTTTAGCGCGAATACAGCGTTCAGTTATCGCGTCTGTCGAATCCAAAACTTCCGGCGTGGTTTTTGGCGCCGCAACCACGTCGATCACCTCTAGCGACCGCGCTGAATTGTCACGCTTACGCAAGTGGCCGCGGGAAATCAAATTATCAATATGTACTGCCACTGTCGAAACGCTTTTATAGTCAAGAGCCCGCATTATCTCGCGATAGCTCGGCCCGTAGCCGTTATCTTTTATAAAGTTATCAATAAATAGTAAAAGCTCGTACTGCTTCTTGGTCGGATTAATTGCCGCCGATTGAGCTTGTGCTGCCATACCTTCACTATAACGAATCAACCAGCTCCTGGTCAAACGGTCGTACCACTATCAGCGCCGACAAGCCCCACCAAACTAGCGCTATTACATCATCAGCAAATACTGGCAAGAACAAACTAGCGATGCTCAGGCCAATTCCAGACAAAAACATGCCAAGCGCCAACCAATCGTTCCGCTGCCTCCATAACCGCCGCAAAACGATAATCACAATCATCAAGTAAATCACTAAACCCAGCCAACCAGCTTCGTGAACGATGAATAAATATTGGTTCTCGATAATCACCCCTGAATCACCCAATAACGATGCCGACCCAGTACTGCCAATACCAGCACCGAATGGCTGTTGCGCTGCCTTGATGACGCCATCACGTAGCGACGAAAGGTGGTCATCATTTGAGGTTCTAGCAGCACCTGTAGCAGGATTATCATGCAAAATCACATTATGCATAAAGCCGGTATCGCGCAGCAAATAAGCTCCGCCCGCAGTTACAATTAAAACTCCCGCGACAATCGATATCCAAGCTTTTTTAGGTAATTTCTGGCCATATTGATGAGCAAAAAGCCCGCCTAAAGCTGCTAGAGCCCCCAGAATCGCCGCCCGCGAATAACTAATATAAAGAGCGACACTAGAGCTAGCGACCGCCAAAATGCCGTAAACGCGCAGCTTAGCGCTATTCCGCCATTTTGCCGCCAAAAATGCTGACGCCAACACCAATCCGCCAAGCGCATACGCCCCTAGCGGATTCGGCCCGCGCAGCGTGCTGCCAAAACGCACATAAGCCTCGTTTGAATCAACCGTCATATACGGTGCAACCGTCGCCTGGCTGTAACCGAATATTGTCAAGAAATCCCGCGGCAAAACCAATTGCAAACAAGCAAACCCAATAATTACCGCCGCTGCCGCCAGCATACATTTCAACAAAATTTGCCGATAGCGCGGATATAGATAAATAAAACCATACATCGTCGCCGCTATTAAACCCCAGCGCAAATCAATTACCAGGCCAGCTATCACAGTCGCCGCTGAATTACCCGTAGCTAGCGATATTCCCGCTAAAACCAAATGCCACAACGCAAAACCAGCAATCAGCCATAGCAACTTATCGCGCAGCCAAAATCGCCAAGCATGGCGCCGCCAACCCAGGATAATCACCAGAACAAAAGCTACCATTAGCAATACTTCTTTCCATGCTTTGGCATACAGCGCAACCAGCGGCCAATGCGTGCTCGCCAAAACCGTCAACGGCGTATGAATTGCCAAACCTAGCATAATCGCAGCCAACAGCACCAGCGTTGCCGAAGCTAGCCGACGCCCCAAATTATCGGTGTTGAGATTGCTCATGCTATCTATTATAACGAAAGTTGTTATAATGAAGACAAATGCCATCTCATAACACCAAGTCTTACAGCCTAATCCTGATGGCGG
Organism: Candidatus Saccharimonadota bacterium; assembly: GCA_013333625.2. Taxonomy (GTDB): domain Bacteria; phylum Patescibacteriota; class Saccharimonadia; order Saccharimonadales; family Saccharimonadaceae; genus Saccharimonas. The sequence continues at coordinate 8,147 of JABCOL020000038.1, forward strand.
CCGACGCGATTGTGCTGGCAATTGTTTTTGCCGCAGCCTATTATATTCGCACTCAAGTCGACCAGCGCGTACTCTTACACATTGTTTACGCCTACGAATATATCATCGGCTTTGCTGTGATTACCCCGGTATGGATACTGATTTTCGCTTCGCTCGGATTGTACAGTCCGAGCGTTTATAACCGCCGCATCGTCGAATGGAGCCGTATAACACTCGGCACTTTCATTGGTATACTGCTGGTAATTGGCTGGGAATACTTCACTAGTATGCATATTTTTCCGGCCAGACTAGTTGCTCTTTACGTTTTAATCGGCTCAACGATTGCCATTATTTTGGTACGCGAAATAATTCGCACTATTCGCAACGAGCTATATCGCTACGGACATGGTGTCAGTCGAGTGCTAGTAATTGGCAACTCTGATGCGACGACCGATATTGCGATGTCCCTCGGCTCCACCCACAAATCTGGTTATCAAATTGTAGCCTTCGCCGGACCGGCAAAATTGTTGCCGCCGCATCTCGGTATCGTTCATTACGGCCGCGTCGAGACAGCACTCAAAGATATCAAAAAGCTTAATATTAGCACTATTATTCAAACCGACCTTTATGCCAGCGAGGATCGCAACCACCAGATTTTAAGCGCTGCGCAAATTGCTCACATTCAATATAATTTCATTCCTGGCGAGCCAGAATTTTACACTGGCAAAAATACCGTCGATGTCTTCTTGGGCTATCCGATGATTACCGTCAGCCAAACACCACTCATCGGCTGGGGAGCAATTGCTAAACGGTTATTTGACTTGATAGCCGTTATTATTACTTTACCGCTCTGGGGATCAATTATAATAATAATTGCGCTACTGCAAAAAATTTGCAATCCCGGACCGATTTTTTACCGTTCTAAGCGTTTGAGCCGTTTTTCGAAACCGATTCGTCTCTATAAGTTCCGCACCATGGGTGCTCAGTACGGCAAAAAGGACGCCAGTATCGAGTTTGAAGAAATGAATCGGCCTGATTTGGCCGCCGAATATCGGCGCGATCACAAAGTAGCCGATGATCCGCGAATTACTTGGTTTGGTAAGTTCTTGCGTAATACTTCGCTTGATGAATTCCCGCAATTTATCAACGTGCTGCTCGGCGACTTGAGTTTAGTCGGACCGCGTCCGATTCTGCCGCAAGAAGTTAAATTCAGCAAAAATCGTACGGCGTTATTGCATAGCGTTAAGTCTGGAGTAACTGGATTGTGGCAAGTCTCGGGCCGCAGCAACCTGAGCTTCGACGAACGGATTGAGCTTGAGCTTTATTACGCGCAAAACTGGAGTTTTTGGCTAGACTTGCGGATACTTTTCAAAACAATCGGTGTTGTATTACATAAAACAGGAGCGAGATAATGAAGCGTCCGCGCATTGCAATTGTTTGCGACTTCTTGACAACGATGGGCGGTGCCGAGAATGTCGTGCTAGCAATGCACGAAGCTTTCCCTGATGCGCCAATTTATACGGCAATATATAATCCCGACAAGGTTCCAGCTTTTGCTAAACTTGATATTCGCACCTCGAAACTACAAAAAATACCGCTGCGGCTGCGCAATTATTACAAACTTTTTCCGACGCTAGCAGTTAAAGCAATGCGCCAGCTCGATCTTAGTGAATTTGATATTATTTTGACCAGTTCGTACCTGCACGGCCACCAAGTCACTAAAGCACACCCCAGCCAAGTTATTATCAATTATTGCCATACGCCGCCGCGCTACTACTGGAGCCACTACGACGAATACCGCCGCGATCCTGGCTACGGCAAGCTTAATCCGTTTATTCGCCTGCTGATGCCACTGCTAGTACCGCATCAGCGCCAGCTTGATCTGGAGGCTGCTAAACAAGTTGATGTCTTCATCGCTAACTCTACCGAGACGCAAAAACGCATCAAAAAATATTACGGCCGCAGCAGTACCGTAATTCATCCGCCAGTCGAAACTAACCGCTTTACGCCTACTCGCAAACGAGGCGACCACTACGTGACTATCGGCCGCCAGTTACCTTATAAGCGCTACGACTTAGCTGTTAAAGCCGCTACCAGACTCAATAAAAAACTGATCGTTTTTGGCAACGGGCCAGCTCACGACCAGCTAGTCAAGCTTGCCGGCCCAACCGTCGAATTCCGCACCGACCGCTTCGGCGATGCTAGCGATGCCGAATACGAGAAAGCTATCACAACTGCGCGCGGCTTTATTTATCCTGCCGAGGAGGATTTCGGTATTGTCAGCGTCGAAGCATTGGCAGCCGGTGCACCCGTTATCGGCCTGGCACGCGGCGGCACCACTGATATAGTCACGTCGCCTGATATCGGCACGCTATTTCATCATCAAACCGTTGACGATGTTATAAAAGCCGTCGAAATCACCGAACAAACTAGTTTTCACCCCAGCAAACTCGCCCGCACCGCTAAACGCTTCGACAAGGGACTTTTCTTGACTAAGATTAAAAAGGTTGTTCGCGATAGCATTTCTTAATTAACTATTTGTTTTCGAGTATAATAAAATTATGAAAACAACTTTAGTTACTGGCGGCGCAGGTTATATTGGCAGCCACACGCTGATCGAGCTTATCAATAATAATTTTGAAGTGGTGGTAATCGATAACTTAGCCAATTCTAGCCGCGAGAGTTTACGACGCGTCGAGCAAATAACCGGGCATGAAATCCCTTTTATTGAAGCGGACGTCCGCGACCAATCAGTACTTGATGATATTTTTACAACATATAGTATAGATTCAGTGATTCATTTTGCTGGACTAAAAGCCGTCGGCGAATCGGTCGCCAAACCGCTAGAATACTATGACGATAACCTTGTCTCGACCCTGGCGTTGCTTGAAGCGATGCGTAAACATAGCGTTAAGCAATTAGTCTTTTCAAGTTCGGCAACTGTTTACGGCAGCCCTAGCGAGCTGCCGCTGCGCGAAACTTCGACAGTCGGCGTAGGTTTAACCAATCCTTATGGCAAGACTAAATACATGATCGAGCAAATCATACAGGACTACTGCGCGGCCGATCCAGCGTTTGAAGCAACAATCTTGCGCTATTTCAACCCAATTGGCGCTCATAAATCAGGCCAAATTGGCGAAGATCCAAACGGCATTCCAAACAATTTATTGCCTTATGTCGCTCAAGTTGCTGTCGGCAAACTTCAAAGCGTCGGTGTTTTCGGAGACGATTACGACACGCCAGACGGCACAGGTGTGCGCGATTATATTCACGTCGTTGATCTAGCGCGCGGCCACGTCGCCGCTCTACAGCACATGAAAGCCGGGGCTAATGTCTATAATCTCGGCACCGGAAGCGGCACATCGGTGTTAGAAATCATCAAAGCATTTAGCAAAGCTTGCGGACGCGACTTGCCATATGAAATCAAACCGCGGCGAGCCGGCGATATTGCCGCTTGCTACGCTGACTGCAGCAAAGCTGAGCGCGAACTAGGCTGGCGAGCCGAATTAAGTATTGAACAGGCTTGCGCTGATAGCTGGCGCTGGCAATCGCAGAATCCAAACGGTTTTTCTGAATAGTGGCTGTGGCGCTTTATTTAACGACAAGCCAATAACAAATTGTTTCTTCTAATTCGCGTTTGTCTATTCTTTGCCTGTCGCTTGGTTGATTCGCGTCGACGAATCTGGCTTACCTTTACCAGCATCAAACCGCATCTGTATGTTGTACTTTTTACAAACATCTGCTTCGGGGATAGCCTTTTCGGTATCACGGTCGCCGCCGTTAGCGAAAATTAGCTCATCGCCTGGGTATTGGCCGGCAACCATCTCCAACGACTTAATTTGCGTTGGATCTTCGTCGATTGATAGAATAACCTGATCGACACCCTTTAGCGCCCGCATTAACCGCAATCGATTACTTTCATCCAGGATAATCTTGCCTTTTTTGAGTAGCTGCTGTTTATCATTATTAACAATTACAATCAGCTTGTCGCCCATAGCCGCTGCCGCCTCAATCATATCCAGATGTCCGCCGTGTAGCGGATTGAAATAGCCGCTAACAATTACTATTTTCATAATCCTCCTCTGTCGATTACTTATTATACCTGATATACTATAGTTATGACAAAGATGCTAGTCACGGGAGGCGCGGGATTCATTGGCTCGAATTTTGTGCATTATACCGTCAAACACAAGCCAGAATACGATATCACTGTTATCGACAAGCTTACTTATGCGGGTAATCGCGCCAACTTGGAGCCAGTAGCTAGCCAAATTAATTTTGTCGAAGGCGACATTTGTGATGCCGAGTTGATGGATAAATTGGTGGCTGAAACTGACATTGTAGTGCATTTTGCCGCTGAAAGCCACAACGACAATTCTCTGCGCAATCCATGGCCGTTTGTTGAAACCAACGTCATCGGCACCTACACCATTCTTGAGGCTGTCCGCAAGCACGGTAAGCGTCTCCATCACATCTCGACCGACGAAGTATTTGGCGACTTAGAACTCGACGATCCCAACCGCTTCACCGAAGATACGCCGTACAATCCATCCAGCCCCTACTCCAGCACCAAAGCTTCCAGCGACATGCTAGTACGTGCCTGGATTCGCAGCTTCGGCATCAAAGCGACGATTTCCAATTGTTCAAATAATTACGGACCCTACCAACACATCGAAAAGTTTATTCCGCGCCAAATCACCAATATTTTGAGCAATATCAAGCCAAAACTGTACGGTACTGGCGAGCAAGTCCGCGACTGGATTCACGTTGATGATCACAACTCGGCCGTTCACATCATCTTGGAAAAAGGCGAACTGGGCGAAACCTATATCATCGGCGCCGACAATGACCATGTCAACAACAAAATGGTGATTGAACTGATTTGCGAGCTGATGGGCAAAGGCAAAGATTGGTATGAGCATGTTAATGACCGCCCAGGCCACGACATGCGCTACGCCATGGACTCCAGCAAACTACGCCGCGAACTCGGTTGGCAGCCTGAATACACCGACAATCAAACAGGTATGCGCGACGGCCTACTGCAAACTATTGAATGGTACCGCGAACACGAAGACTGGTGGAAAGCGCAAAAAGAAGCGGTTGAAGCAGCCTACGCAAAGCAAGGGCAATAATCATGACAGATGTGCCGTCAAAAACTAAAGTCAGCAGTAAAATCGTCTATCAAAATCCTTGGATCACCATTCACGAAGACCAAACTGTTAGTCCAGACGGAAACACCGGAATCTATGGCTATATGGAGTCGCGAGATTCGTGCATGGTTATAGTGGTAGATGATCAAGAGCGCTTGTATTTGGTGCGTGGTTTTCGCTATCCGTCGCAAAGCTTTGGCTGGGAATTGCCTGGCGGCGGGGGCGATAATGAAAATCTGCTAGAAGCCTCAAAGCGCGAACTTGAAGAAGAAACCGGTATCATCGCTCAGTCCTGGCAGAAACTAGGTGGAGCGTATGTTTGCAATGGCCTATTGACAGAGAAAATGGCCGTTTGCCTAGCCCGAGAACTAAGCTTCACTGGCCAACGTGAACAAAGCGATGAAGTGTTTAGCGATATGCGGTTTTTCACGCTTAATGAGATCGATGATTTGATTCGAGAAGGCGAAATTAATGATTGCCAAACCCTGGCAGGACTACACTATTATCAACTATGGCGAAAGGACAATCTATGAGCTTTAATCCAAGCGACTACAACGAACTAACCGTCACCAAATCGCCCATTCCAGGGTTGTTCGTCATCAAACTGCCCGTTCACGGCGACAACCGCGGCTGGTTCAAAGAAAACTATCAAAAGGAAAAAATGGAAGCACTGGGACTGCCGTCATTTACCATCGTGCAAAACAACATCAGCTTCAACGACAAAGCCGGCGCTACTCGCGGTCTGCACGCCGAGCCGTGGAATAAGTTCATCTCCACCGCCAATGGTCGGGTATTCGGCGCGTGGTGCGACCTTCGTCAGGGCGACAGCTTCGGCACAGTTTTCACGCACGAAATCAACCCTGGCACGGCAATTTTCGTACCAAAAGGCGTCGCTAATGGCTATCAGGCGCTTGACGACAACATCGCCTACACCTACCTAGTTGATGCACACTGGTCGCCAGACGCCAAGTACACGTTTGTCAATTTATTTGACCCAGCACTTGACATTGATTGGCCAATTAACAAAGAGCAAGCAATCATTTCTGGAAAAGACGCCGCTCACCCACTGCTGGCTAATGTAATTCCTGTGGAGTTCTAATGGATGACAAGAAAATAGTTATCACTGGCGCTAACGGGCAAGTCGGCCGAGCACTACAAAAAATTTACCCTCAGGCACTAGCTCTGGATCGCGAACAACTCGATATCACCGACCAAAAAGCAATCAACGAGTTTAACTGGGATAATACCAAAGTGATTATTAACGCTGCCGCCTGGACAGACGTTGATGGCGCAGAGAATCCCAGCAATTATAACCTAGTCAAAACAGTTAACGTCGACGCGACCCGCTACTTAGCAACATCCGCTAGCCAGCACGACTTAATTTTTGTAACGTTCTCATCTGACTACGTTTTCGACGGATCTCAGTCAATCCATAACGAAGACGAACCTTTTTTCCCACTTAACGTTTATGGTAAAACTAAGGCTGATGGTGACCTGGCTGCCGCTACAGCAACCAAGCACTACATCATTCGCACCTCCTGGGTAATCGGCGACGGCAGAAACTTTGTTAATATCATGCAAAATCTAGCAGCGCGTGGTGTCAAACCTTCAGTCGTTAATGATCAAATTGGTCGCCTCACCTTCACTGATACTTTAGCACGTGGTATTAAACATTTATTAGAAACAGGCGCACCATACGGCACATATAATCTAACTAATGAAGGCCAACCGACCAGCTGGGCGGAAATTGCCAAAATTGTCTTCGAAAAATCAGGTAAATCACCTTCAGACATACAACCAGTCTCTACCGCTAAATATTTCGCCAGTAAGCCAGGTGTCGCTCAGCGGCCGCTGCAAAGCACTCTAGATCTAACAAAAATTGAAAAAACCGGATTCATACCAGAGGATTGGCGCGATAAATTAAACAGATTGCTTGGTTAGATTATCTACTTTGCTTGTTGAATACTAGCGTTGATTTTTTTATTATTTATACTATCTTTACCCCAGTAGGCCTCGTCTGCCAGTTTGCTAACTTTAGCTGGATTCCTAGTGCCCATCTGATTCGGTAACCAATTTCTAGTGAGCTTAAGCGACCGCTCTTCGCGCTCCATTGATTTTCGTAGGGTTTCCTCATCTAGACCTGTCCTACTCTCAACAAATACCAGCCGCTTAAAGTTATCCGGCATCAGATAATCAGCCAGCCACATCACCCGCGGCATATGTGCGATGTCAGCTACAAACACTGCTGTCATTTCAGTGCCTGCCAGCAATTCTATCTTTTGTTCGGTACTCATAACGCCAACCTCATCGGCATTGTAGCCATTTTTGATCAGTTTATCAGACAAAATCATTGGAATACTGTTCGTAAAGTTCGTAACCGTATCAACGGAGTCGGGTTCCTCATCCGTGAACTCATCCAGCTTTCCGACTACTTCATTAATTTCTTTTTCGCTCTTACCTTCACTTCGTAACTTTTCAGCAACGTTCTGCAACATCTGCTCTTTCATCAGTGTTGAAGTACTAATGCGCGGATAATTATTATACTCATCCAACAGTGTTTCAACCAATTCAGACGAGCTAGCAGTATCTGGATTAACGTTACGTGCTTTACATATTCGCCGAAGTGCCCGGATACAAACCTGCATGTCTTGCATTGTTGGATCAGCTTCAATTTCATGTATCAAAGCTTTCAGATCGACTTGGTTTTCCTCTACTAATTGATGTATTTTAGTATCAGGCGTATGAATAACATCTTCTTCGTTCAGACCAGCAGCTTCAGCCAAAACTGGCATCGCTGTTGCCATGGCAATCGTCTTATTGTTCATCCTACCAGTGTGAACAACTTGTACGTCTGTATTGCCCTTTTCAATCGCCTGCAAATATAAATCACCAACCATCTCAGTGTTTGCCAACGACTCTGGCGGTAGTTTCACATTCCTGTCTGGGCGTCCAATCTCTGCTTCAACAACCTCTTCACCGCGAGCAATATTGATGATGACATCAGCCGCAGACACAGCTCCAGCAACCTCTGGACCATTAAGATATGTAAGGGTAATTTCAGGGCAGTCCTGCTGTAACTGTTCGGAAAAAACCGCGATATGGTACATAAACAATTGAGCGGCTCCTCGGCTCTCTTTCAGGATGGTCTGGGTCAGTAAATAGATTGTCCGATACTCTGGTTAGATAGCTTTCATAAGCATCTTGTGTATCCTGAGTTTTAACCTCAGGTTTAGAAATTTTCTCCATATTTGCCATCCTTTTATTTTAACTTACTTTTGTACTTTTGTCAATTAGCTAATCTGTTTGCTATACTTATATCATAAAAGCAGGAGGTTTATGAAAGGAATAATTCTAGCGGGTGGATCAGGTACGCGATTGTGGCCGATTACCAAGGCTATTAGCAAGCAGCTAATGCCAATTTATGATAAGCCGATGATTTATTATCCGCTTACCACGCTGATGCAGGCGGGAATTCGCGACATTTTGATAATTACCACGCCAGACGACCAGGCTGGGTTTCAACGACTCCTTGGCGACGGTTCACAGTGGGGTATCAATCTAGAATATGCCGTTCAGCCCAAACCAGAAGGCCTAGCCCAGGCCTTTATCATTGGCGAAGAATTTATTGGTAGCGACAAAGTAGCGTTAGTGCTCGGTGATAACATTTTTTATGGTGCAGCTCTTGATGATTCGCTACGCGCCTGCACTGACCCAGATGGCGGCATTGTTTTCGCTTATAAAGTATCTGACCCAGAGCGTTACGGCGTCGTCGAATTCGATGATCAAAATCAAGCAGTCTCTATCGAAGAAAAACCTGTCCAGCCAAAATCTAATTTCGCAGTTGTCGGCATATATTTTTATGACAATGATGTTATCGAGATCGCTAAAAAGGTTCAGCCAAGCGCCCGCGGCGAGCTAGAAATTACCTCAATTAACGCCGAATATTTACGCCGCGGCAAACTCAAAGTTCAGACACTCGACAACGGTGATGTTTGGCTAGACACCGGCACCATCAGCAGCTTAACTGATGCCGAAGATTTTGTTCGTGTCGTCCAAACGCGTACCGGCCAAATTGTCGGTAGTCCAGAAAAAACTGCTTTTCAAAATGACTGGATCAACCGCCAGCAACTTGACGAGATCGCTGCCACACTCAAGAAATCAGGCTACGGAGAATACTTGAACGTATTATAATTACCGATGAAAAAAGTTTGTGTCATCATACCTGCCTACAACGAATCTAGCGTCATTAAAGATGTTATTAAAAAAGCCAAAAAAGTTTTCTCAAAAGCCAAAAAAGACTACTCGATTGATATAGTGCTCGTCAACGACGGATCAAAAGACAATACGCTCGAACAAGCTCGAAAAGGCGGCGCAATTGTCATTGATCATATTTTGAATTCTGGAGCTGGCGGCGCCACCTTGACTGGGCTTGCCTACGCACGACAACACGACTATGATATTGCCGCTACCATGGATGCTGATGGTCAGCATGATCCAGAAGATGTCTTGGCGGGCATTCGGCAGAGCGACAACTCTAACACTGATTTACTCATCGGTAGCCGACTCATCAATAGCGAAGGCATGTCTAGGACTAAGGTTTTGGGAAATAAAGGCTTAAGTTTCATCACCTATGCCCTGTTTGGTATCAACGTTACCGATTCACAATCCGGTCTGCGAGTTTACTCGCGAAAGGCTATTGATAATCTTGACTGGAAATCAACTGGCTACGAGTTTTGCTCGGAGATGATTTGGCGCGCTAAACAGGCGGGCATGGTTATTTCCGAATACCCAATTAAAGCAATTTACACCGACTATTCCCGCGCCAAAGGCCAAAACAACTGGAATGCCATTAACATTGTCAAACGACTATTTAAGCAACGCTTAACGGAGTTATTCGAATGAGATATCTTATCCTCGTACTACTCAATGTGCCGATTATTTTAGCAGCATTGATCAATATCATTACTCAGTACAAACTGCGCAAAGTTAGTGTAACGCGCTTTCGCCATCAATTAATTATCTGGATGGTTATCATGGTTGTACTGATTGGGTCATTTCCTCTGTATAACATTTCGATAGGCCATCCGCCGCTGGATTCGTCAGAGTTAAGCCTATTTGATATTTTGCAAACTACGGCAATTATTTTGCTATTCTACATCGCTAATAATCAGCGTCAGCGTATCGACCAAAACGAACGAAGACTGCGCGATTTGCATCAAGAATTATCAATCAGGCTGTCGGATGAAAAATAGTATTGATATCATCGTACCGTACTGGGGTGAGTTTTCACTACTGAAGCAAACCGTCGATTCAGTGCTAGCACAAACCAGCAAAGCCTGGCATTTGACTATTCTTGACGATCATTATCCAGATAAAACTGCCTACAATCATTACAAAAAATTAAACGATAAACGCATCACATATATCAGACACCGTAAAAATATTGGTATTACCGCCAACTTTAATTACGCTATTCAACACGCAAGCGCACCGTATTGTATGATCGTCGGCTGCGACGATAAACTATTACCTAGCTACGTTGATACTGTGCTAAAAAACATTGATGAAGCAGACTTTTATCAGCCTCGCGTACAGATAATCGACGACAAAAGTAACGTATATCTACCGCTTGTCGATAAAGTAAAAAGAATACTGCAGCCTAAAAAATCTGGCATACTGTCTGGCGAAAAACTTGCTACGTCGCTTTGCCACGGCAATTGGCTTTACTTTCCATCCATCACTTGGAAAACCGACACCCTCAAACGATATTCATTTGATACAAAGTATAAAATCCTCGAAGACGTCATCGTCGAATTAACCATGATTATTGATGGCGCTTCGCTTTATTTTGACACAACAGAAACTTTTCAATACCGCCGTTTTGCCGAGTCGTTATCCAGTAAGGAAAAAGGTAAAAATGGTATACGATTCAAGGAAGAGAACGAAGTCTATGATAATTTTTCCGATAGGTTTAATGAGATTGGCTGGAAAAAAGCCGCACGAGCAGCAAAACTTCGCGTGACATCACGCATTCATAGTTTCTTGTCGCGGTTTTAATGTTTATCCTATCACTCTATTTTGTCTTTGCAAATTTGCGATTAACCGCCCACGCATACAGATTGACGATTATCGATTGCGGCAATAGGTCATACAGTCGCCAGTTTATATCCTTCTTCGCTACTGGCATTTTAGCGTTTTTCCAGGGCGTTAGTTTCAAATATTTACGCCACAAAAAACCAACTGGATTATCGTTACCCTGCTGCCACGGCCTACCGTTCACACCAAACTGCGAATGAATGATCTTCGGCGTATAGTAACTCTCCATGATCTCATCGTAACTGTAAAAGCTTTCAGGCAAGAAACCGTTGGCTTTAATGTATTTTTTAATATCATAGCCATAGAAAACAGTCGAGAAATTATATTCCACACCGACTTTCTTGATTTTGCCTTTGAAAAATACGTTGCACAAATCTTGGTCAGCCACCTCGTAGCTATTGTGTCGCAAATGCTCGCGCATCTTGGCATCAATCTTATCTTTCATCCATTTTTTGTGATTGATAAGCATGACTCCACAGTTAAAGTAACCGTCGGTTGGCTTCAAGCCAATGACGTCCTTATGTGCGTTCACCATGGTGGCATCGTATGACAGCGCCATTACATTATCCTCAAAATCAAGCTCCAAAAGACCATCAAGCGCACCGCTAATCACCGTGTGCGGGTTAATGTACAAAATTCGGTCCGTTTTGATATCAAGCTTAGCAAACGCCAGCATCTTATACCATGTGATATATAATCCCTTCCAAGCCTTAACGCCAATCTCTTTCAATTCATCAGGATAACTTGACACGTCAACGAAAGTAATTGTCGCGTTCTTATAATTTCCAACCATTTTGTTGAATTTGTTAATGCTATCTTTTTTCAGTTGATGTCCGAGGTAAAAAATATTAATCTGTTTTAAATGTTTATTGTTCTCCAAAAGCGATACAATGGAAATTGCGCTGACTACGGCATAATTGTCATCACTCTGATATATAACGTTTAGAATTCCTTTATTCATGCTTGTAATTCCTATCCATTAACCGGTAGTTGTTTAATGTAATCTTTCAACATGTCCGTATAGTCTCTTGGTGTGAAACCTGCTCGGCGCAACTTCGACAAGTCCATATCACTATTGAGCGGCCGCGGCGCAAAGCCTGGCTTACTGGCAGCGTATTCCTCGGTAGAAATTGGTTGCACGCGGCTGCGGTCATGTCCAGCATATTCAAAAACATCGGCAGCAATTTCATACCACGACTTGACTGGACCATCATTGGACACATTATACAATCCGTATACCACATTATTGTCTAAGAAATATTTGGTAGCTCGGGCAATCTCTGACGCAAACGTCAGCCGACCAAATTGATCATTGACGACTTTCGGATTGATGCGCATATCCGCCAAGTTTTTCATGGTTTTTGGCATATTGTGACCATCGCCAACGACCCAAGATACTCGCATGATATAGTGTTTTGGCACCAAGCTAACCGCCAGATCACCAGCGGCCTTACTTTCTCCATAAACCAGAAGAGGCGCAACTACTTCATCGTCTTTATGATTTTTCTGGCGGCCATCCCAGACATAATCTGACGAATAATGAACAAGGGTCTTATTTTGTTCAATGGCAATTTTAGCGAGGTTGCGCGGACCATAAGCATTGGCCAGCCACGTCTTAGCACGCAGCTCGTCCGTCTCAGACCCATCAGCATTAACTAAAGCTGCCGCATTGATGATAACGTCGTATTTCGACCAGTCAAACGCCTTTACTTGTTCCTCATCGGCTATATCCAACTCTTCTCGTGATAAAGCCTTGGCATCTGGAAACATGGCACACAATGCCTTACCTAGTTGTCCACCTGCTCCCAAAATTACATATTTCTTACTCATAATTCCCCTTTGCTTTTGTCAGTTATTATAGCATCTTTTAGCGACCGCTTGTAGATGACCAACAGAAGTGCTACTTGCAAAAAGCTGATCATCATGAAAACCAGCACGCTACCCAACATCGCCAACCGCTCAATCAGACACATAGACACTACTACCGCCAAAATATCCGTGAGTAGCAGTGTGTAAAATTGCCCTTTAAATCGACGCATAATTATCAGCAAATTAACATAAATCGACACAAAAGCGTTCGCCGCCGCACCAATAACCATAATTGTCAAATCAAGGCGGAAACTATTGATATTGATACCAAAAATAACATTGAGTATCCAAACACCAATCAAATAGCTCAGGACAACTGAAAGTACGCCCATCCCAAAAGTTATTTGATTAATCTTGCCGACGATTCGCGCGAACTCCTTCAATTTTCCTTTTGCTAATAGTTCAGACAAATTGACGACATTCGGCTGAATGATAAACGATATGAAGAGTCCAAGGAGCGTAATTGGCATTGCCATAATGCCAAAATAACCAATTTGATCAGGATGAGACTTGTCCAAAAAATACCGCGGGATATTGAGTGAAAACATCGTCAGAAACACCACAACAAATACCGCTGAAGTGCGTTTTATGATTACAACAGCCTGACTGGCGTATTCTTTGATGAACTTTTTATTCATAGCAATAGCCTCAACACGTCGTACCCATAACACATCGTACAGAAGGATAATGAGCGCATTGACTAGCAATATCGCCAACGTGCCATACATGACATTTTTAGTTACAATATCAACCACTATAAATACCCCAAAACCAAGAATCGCTTTCATGGTTAGTGATATACCAGCGATATACAATTTACGATGGATTTGCAAAACACCATACAACGAATCGGCAATTGATTCTAAAATTTTAAAGGCTACCAAAATCATAATCAAGCCTGTTTTAGTAGCGTTATATCCATTCAATACACAAAACACCACTGCAGAAACTGCCACAATAAGCGATGCAACGAAACGCACAGCGACATAACCGCCACTGCAAAACTCCCGCTTGACATCAGATGCCTGATAAGTCCGTCCGCCCCATAAAGATATCGCCCAAAACACCACCGAAAGCGACAACGCAAACGAAAATAACCCAGAATCCTCGATGCCATTCAACCGTGTAATAACAATCAATAATACTGGTGAAATTGCACTCTGCAACAGTGAACCTAACGAGTTCCAGATGTAGTCCTTTTTCTGCGATTGCATATCATTAGTATAGCAAGTTTGCTCAATAAACTACTCTACTTTATAATTTGCTTAGTATATGAAAAAATATTGGTCTCGCTTTCTGTCGTTTATTAAAAAGCCTGAAAATGTCTTTATATCTTTATCATTGTTTTTTGGGGTGTTGTCGGCAGCCACCGTACCTCTGCTGTCAGTCAATGACGAAGGCGTGCATTATATGCGGGCCTATGGATTGTCCCAAGGAAAAATTGAATCAGGAGTTTCCTGTACCTTACCTAAAGAAGTGGTATTAAAAGCAAAAGAAGCAGATGTAAATAATTTCGTAACTAACTATAAGAAAACTATAAATCGCAGCGATACAGAGACAGGGAAATGCAGCAGCGCAACTGGCTATCCTCCAATTATGCATCTACCGCAGACAATCGGTATCATTTTGGCAAATCTCATACACGGTTCACTTGGGATAACTATTATATTCGGAAGATTGGCCAACCTAATATTTTATTCATTTGCTCTTTATTTCATCATAAAATGGGTACGCGTTGGCAAATGGGCATTCGTAGCAACCGGCCTATTTCCGCTAATGATACATTTGGCAGCGTCTCTTTCCGGAGACAGTATGACAAATATCGCAATTTTTACCGCTATTGCTGCTACATTAAATCTCTTTAGCCAAAAAAGCCCGTTAACTCGACAGCAGCAGTTGCTTATTATTGCTGTAGCCTGCTTGTTAATTCTCACAAAGTCGGTAACAATACTCTTATTATCACCAGTCATTTTCTTGCCGAAGCGCCTCTTCGTTTCAGATGAAAAATCAAAAATATCTTTTATTCCGCAAAAATGGTTGGTTCTCTCAGCAGCAGCAATATTAGCAGGCCTTTGTTTAATAGCGTGGCTTCATGTATACACACAACCCTTACTCACCACTGGCGCACCGCATAATCCGCTTCACAGCAATCCGCTAAAATTTATCCAGATATTATTTAATACCTATCTAAACCCAAACCTGCCCGTATCCGATGATATCCTAAGGGGCGTGATTGGCGCATTTTCTGCTTTTAAATATGGGCTGCCGCTTTTTATATTACTACCCTCATTTTCCCTCCTCTCCCTCTCTCTCCTTCATTACAACAAGAAAGACCAGGAATTGTTAGGAGAGAATACTGGTAAATTGGCAGTGTATAATTTGGCGACA
>JABCOL020000039.1 GCA_013333625.2 Candidatus Saccharimonadota bacterium
CGCGGGCGACCCGCCGAACAGGGCCTCGCCCTGATGTATTTACTAGGGTCTAGGTTTGCTTTGGAAATAGGTTCGAGCTTGGGCGTAAAATCTCACCAATTTAGAGTAAAAATCCAAATCGTCGCCCGAATGGGCGATTTTTTGGTTGATTTTTCTTAATTCCTGCCAAAGGCAAAAACCACTTTCCGCCCCCTTTCGAAAAGTGGTTTTTGAGCTTGCGCTGATGGGTGTTTGAGAGAGGGTTTTACTATGGTGCAATAAAGGAGCAACACAATTTATAGACAAGCTTTACTTTTGGCTTAAATAGCCGACTTGGAACAGTTTAGTTTATCTAGATTGTGTTGCACCAAGTCGGCTTTTTAAGTTAAGAGGTGAAAAAATGGAAAAATACATTTTGTATGCTCGCAAGTCAACCGATACGGAAGACAAGCAAGTTTTAAGTATTGAAGCCCAACTTTCAGAATTGCGAAAGTTCGCTAGAGACAATCAATTGATTGTTGTTGATGAGCTGGTAGAAAAGCGCACTGCCAAAATGCCCGGTCGTCCAGTTTTTGACTCTATGATTAAACGCATCATAAACGGCGAAGTTAACGGCATTTTGGCCTGGCACCCCGACCGCTTGGCGCGCAATTCCGTCGATGGCGGACAGATCATCTACTTATTAGATCAAACATTGCTAAATTATTTGCGATTCCCAGTTTTTCAGTTTGAAAATACATCGCAAGGCAAATTTATGTTATCGATTATGTTTGGTCAGTCTAAATACTATGTAGATAGTTTGTCAGAGAACACCAAGCGTGGCTTGCGCGCCAGAGTTAGAAATGGCGACTTCCCAAGTCTTGCGCCCTTTGGCTACTTAAATGATCGTAGAACAAAATCCATTGTCCTAGACAAACGATATGTGCCGCTCGCAAAAGAATTATTTGAGAGATATGTTCAAGGCGACCAGACATTGGCGCAACTTGCCCTATTCCTGAAAGAAAAAGGCGCGCTTACGCGAGGTGGAAAATTATTCAAGGAAGATAAAATAAAGGCTATTTTGCAAAATCCATTTTACTATGGGCATTTTCGTTACGGAGGAGAATTGCATGAGGGTCGGCACAAGCCAATAATTTCAAAGTCGCTTTGGGATAAGGTGCAAAACACTATTGCGCGGCGAGGACATAAACAACCGCTAGTCAAGGCAAAAATACCATTTTTGGGCTTTTGAAGTGCGCACATTGCGGAATGGGCGTAACTGCCGAGACGAAACGAAAACCCAAAAGAATGGCAATTTTCATAGCTGGACGTATTATAGATGTTCTCGTAAACGACGGTTTGGCAAATGCACAGAGCCAGCAATTCGTGAAAAAGATTTATTGCCACAGCTTTCGGCGCTTCTAAATAAATACGCAATGAGCGACAAGATGTTTGTTTTTATGAATGAACAAATAGAGCAAGACAAACAAACTGAAATCACTAGCTATGATTCTTTATTGGATGATTTGCGAACGCAAATCGCAAAACTGACAAATAAACAACAGATTTTGCTTGATGGCTATTTAGATCAAGATATTGACCGTCAAACTTTTCTTATTAAAAAGAACGACATTTTGAGTCAAAAGAAAAGTTTAGAGGAAGATTTAAGTAATCTACAAACTAACCGAAATGTCTGGATAGAACCTATGCAAAAATGGCTAGAAAATGCAAAATCTATCTGTTATTTGTTAAAATCTGACGATTTTGATGGACAAAAAGTTGTTCTCGCAGAAATCTTTGGCTTGAACCTGTTTTTTACATAACAAAACCATTACCCAAACTCCTATAAGCGCAAGCTCAAAAAACCACTTCTAGAGCGGGGGCGGAAAGTGGTTTTTGTCTGTGGCAAGAATTAAAAAAAATGTAAACCAAAAAATCGCCCAGAAAGGCGACAATTTGGATTTTTACTCTGAAATGGTGCGGATGAAAGGACTTGAACCTTCACGCCGTGAGGCATATGCTCCTAAGGCATACGTGTCTACCAATTCCACCACATCCGCATATTTGATATTGTGAAATATTTCTGTAGATAAGTATATCAGTAGATAAAATAAATTACCACATTTTTAACATTTTTTATTTAACAAGATCTTTCTTTGCTAAAGTTAATAACAACTCAATCAATTGCGAACTCATAATAGGAGCTTCCTCTTTGCTTCTAAATAATCTTTTAGGCTTTTTAACTTGATTATCCTCTTCATTATTGAATATTCGGTATGCAACTGTTTTGATAATTTCATTTCTTAGTTTTACATCACCTTCAATACTTAGCAGATAAGGCTTTAGTGCTTTAAGTTGATGAGCTGTTCGTTGATTAGCTCGTTGTGCTTTGCGATGTTCACTTGATTGAGTGGCTGTATATCCTGCTATACCCCCAGCAAATAGCATAACAAATGCTCGAGCTACTAAGAATTGCCATGAAGCATCCTTAGTATGAATAATTTCATAAACTACCCAACAAGAAAATACTAACATGATAAGTAATAAAATCGTTGTTATTACACTCCATACATAAGCAGCTATTTTATCTTCCTTAGCACTACTAGAATAATCGTGGATTAGTGTTTTATCTCCGGCCATATTCAATAATTCATCTATTCTAGCAAGACTATCTTCTGCCTTCGCCTCAGTAGCGTTTAGCTTTTTATCTATGTCATCCGTAATGCGATCGGCTTCATCACTCTTTTTACTAAATGCTTCTTCAATTGTGCGTTTCTGATCTTCGATAAATTTATTAACCATCTCATTGCGTACATTTTCAGATTTTGTAAATGATAGTTGCTGCTCGGTAGATATGCTATTTGACGAGTCTTTTATATCTTTTAAATCTTTGTTAAGTTCATCTATTTTTACACCAAGTGTTTCAAACTCGTTTTTAGCTTCAGTAACTTTTTCGTCAATGGTCTTTTCTGCGGTAGTTCCTTTAGCGGATATACTGTCAATCTCTTTTGCTGCTGTACGCTTATATTGACCGACTGACCTATTCAATCCCGCAATAGCTTTGCGAGTTTCTTTTATATCCATAGCGGGTGTTAACGAAGTAATGTATGACAATATATTATCGATATATCCATTCATGTAAGAAATACCTAGGTACATATCATCGCGAGTGTTTTGCCAGTTATCAAAGTACGAACTTACGTTTGAAAGATAACTGCCAATATTATCAATACTTGATACTGATAATAGACGATTATCTGTATTATTAAGTCTATCCACTAAAAGTTCAATGACCAATTTTGCCCGATTGATATCATCGATTGCTTCAAGAGATGCATTACCAAGATCTACTTCATCAAACCTGGTTAATAATTTCTTGGCTGCAGCATACGTGGCACTATTCTGTATACGATCTTCCCATTTGCTCATGAGATATTATCCCTTTTTACTTAATTAATTTGCCACCCCTTATTTGAACTTCAACTATAATTATATCACTTTTGTTCTTGAGAACGGCTGCCCCCTAAGAGTAGAGAATCTTACTTATCCAATTTGATTAATTAGACTCCGCCCTAGACTCCAGGATTGACTCCTTGCGCCCTGTACAATAACAAACAAAAACAGCGAGTTAGAACTCTTATATCATTTTTGCCTTTATTGCCCATTATTTGCCTGTGTGAGCCTTTTGTCGGCGGTGTGCGTATTTCCTCCGCTAAGTGAAAAGAAAGCTTAATTATCTAGCCTTAGGAGCATGTGCTTTCGAGCGTGAAGGTTCAAGTCCTTTCATCCGCACCAAGGAGATTCGATACACACTCTGAGGAAAATACGCATAAAAAATAACCCGTATATCGCGGGCTATTTTAATTACCCAAAAATCACGAATCACACGATTCTCGGCGGAAAGAGGTGAGATAAGCATTTCCATAACTACGATTGTCCACCACAACAATTTCGTTTCCCAGATTTGGTTCCTCACCTCTTCCTGGATGTGATAATACCATAAGCCCGCCTGGTTTGAGAAGCCCAAAAAGTTTACTGACTGTGGAAAACTGTGGATTTTTGTATGGCGGATCGGCAAAGATTATGTCATACTTGCCT
The DNA here is from genome assembly GCA_013333625.2 of Candidatus Saccharimonadota bacterium. Taxonomy (GTDB): domain Bacteria; phylum Patescibacteriota; class Saccharimonadia; order Saccharimonadales; family Saccharimonadaceae; genus Saccharimonas. The sequence goes on from JABCOL020000039.1 coordinate 4,057, forward strand.
GCGCCGCCAGACTCAATCCACGAATTGACAGGGGCGCTAATAATTTTTGCTTCATTTTGAACACCTAGCGAGGACACATTATTGCTTAAGATTTTTTGAGCAATTTTATCGCGTTCGATGAACGTTACGCGGGCAGCACCGCGGCTGAGAGCTTCGAGGCCAACCGCGCCAGTACCAGCAAAAGCGTCTAAAACCTGTGCGCCGTTAATCTCGTTGCCTATGCTATTGAACATAGCGTTGCGAATCCGCTCGCCCATCGGCTTGGTGCGAGTGTTATTCTCTCTAGGCGCATCTAGTAGCCGCCCGCCGAAACGCCCAGCGATTACTCGGATTGAGCTCACTGGTGCGCCTCGCGGTAGGCGCGGTACCAAAAATACGTGATGACATTAGCGATCAGCGGAATCAGCGTTTGCCGCGTCTGCTGCGCTAGATGAGTCGTCCAGCCGCGCTTCCAGAATTCTTCGTACATGCCTAGCCCGTAAACTTGCTGCACTGCATCGAGAAATACCGTCTGCAAACCCTTATCATCTGCTAGTTTGAGCCAGATTGAATTTGGCGCCGAATCGGAGAACTTGGTCGTCTTGATGCTGGTAGCTACGCCTAGCTCAAATAACACATGTGTCGCAAATACACCCTTGGCACCCCAATACTCCCAGTTTTTGCTAAGAGTCTCGCGCATGGTCGAGCCTCTGATGATGCCTTTTTCAGCAATCGACGCCCGCTCGTTTTGAGGCCGCCCCCACAGCTCCTCGATCTTTTCGCCTAGCGGATAATGATGAGCTGGCGTTAGACCGTCGGTAATGGCATGAGCCATCCAAGCCGCCTCAAAGGCTGCCCGCACATTATTACGCTTCTTAAGCGCCTGCACTAAATTGGCATAATGATCCATAATCATCTCGACTAGCGCCGTATCGCTGGGGTCGCTGGGGTCGATGAAATGCCACGGTTCATCGACGCCTGGACTTTTGCGCTTGATGCCGTCGGGGCCGTTGTTGCCTTCGAAATGCAAAATATCCTTGGCAGAAGGAAAACCGCGGCCAACCCTTGATATTTTGCGCAAATCGCGGCGAGCAATCCGGTCGATTTTCTGATGCACGCCGATAAAATTGCCCGAATGCGAACGAAATGTTGTCCCGCTGTACATGCATTGTATTATAGCACGAGAGTTAATTAAGCGTCGTCACCCGCTGGTTGTGGCGGACGCGTGCTTCTAGTGCTGGATATTTCGATAAACTTTCGCCGCTATCGATGAAGCGTTTAGCGGCTTTCTGGGCGCGAGCAATCAGCTGCGTGTCGGCTAGCGTAGCGATTTGCAGATTAAGCGCGCCGTGCTGCATGCGTCCGTAAATCTCGCCAGGACCGCGCAAGCTCATATCGACCTCTGCTAGATGAAAGCCGTCGCTGGATTTTTCTATTTCCCGCAAACGCTGCGACGGTTTGTTATTCGTGCTCATCATCAAGTAGCAGTAGCTTTGGTACTGGCCGCGGCCGACCCGCCCGCGCAGCTGGTGCAACTGTGCTAAGCCAAATTGGTCGGCGTCCTCAACCATCATAATCGTAGCGTTTGGCACGTCGACACCGACTTCGATGACTGTCGTACTGACGAGAATATCAAACTTCTTGTCTTTGAAATCTTGCATGATTTGACCTTTTTCGCTAGCAAGCATCTTGCCGTGCAGCATAGCGATGCGGCGGTGGCCAAAAATGCTATTTCTGAGTCGCTTGTATTCAGCTTCGACGCTTTTGCGATCGCTAGAATCGCTATCGGTAATTAAGCTGCAGACTACGTAAACTTGGCGGCCCTGGGCAATTTGCTGGGCGATAGCAGTATAAGCGGCCTCGCGCGAGGGCGGCGAAATAATTTTAGTAAGAATCGGCCGCCGGCCGCGCGGCAATTCATCGAGAACGCTGACGTCTAATTCGCCGTAAACAGTTAGCGCCAAACTGCGCGGGATCGGCGTGGCCGTCATCGCCAAGAGGTGCGGCATGGCAGCTACCGATGGTTTTTTCGAATCTGACGGGGCGCTCGACACGCTTCCTTCACCTCCGTGTCTCGCTCGCGAGCCTGGGGCTGCGCGCCCGGTCTCTCGAGACGAGCCAGCGGCAATCGTCATAGGTTCAGAAAGCATATCGAGCGCTCCCGACTTCACCTCCTCGTCCTTAACCTTCATCAGCAATTTCTGCCGCTGCTCAACACCGAAGCGGTGCTGTTCATCAATAATCACGAAGCCCAAGCGGTGAAACTCTACTTTATCCTGAATAAGCGCGTGCGTACCAACAACCACATCGACCGCACCGTTTGCAATTTGCTGGTAGAGCGTTTGGCGGGATTTGCCTTTGACGCTGCCAATTAGCAATCCGACCGTCACGCCGAAAGGCTCGAGCAGCTTCGCTAGCGTCTGGGCGTGCTGCCGCGCCAGAATCTCGGTCGGCGCCATAAACGCCGTCTGATAACCAGCGCTCGCCGCCTGCCGCGCTGCCAATCCGGCCACCACTGTCTTGCCGCTGCCAACGTCGCCTTGCAGCAAGCGGTTCATCGGCCTAGCATTTTCGAAATCTTGCAAGATGTCCCAGGCGGCGCGTCGCTGAGCGTTGGTTAGCGCGAACGGTAATTTCTTGACAAAATCCTGCACGACAGACTTTTCAAGCGGAATCGCGAAGCCGGCTAGCTTCTGGTTGTCAATTTTGTTGAGCTGGCTAGCCAAAACTAGTTCGAATAGTTCTTCGAAGGCTAAGCGCTGGCGAGCCTGCTCAACTTCCCTCTCGTCGCGCGGAAAATGCATCGCCGAAATTGCCGCCGCGCGGTCGAGCAGCTTCTCGCTCTTGACAACGCTTGGCGGCAGAGTCTCGGGCAAGACGCTCATTAGCGGGCGCAATTGCTCGATAACTTTGCGTACTGTTTGCGATTTTAGCCCGCGCACCGCATGGTAAACCGGCAGCAGCCGATCGGCTTGTACTGGCAGCTCCTTGGCGAGCTCGGCCGTCGGATTGGTTAGCTGGTAGCGGCCGTAGTTATACTCAAACGTGCCGCTGAAATAAAACCATTCATCGCTGCCGCCCAGCTGCTGCACTCGGTATGGCTGATTAAACCAAATAGCGTTGAGCTTGCTGGTGTCGTCGGCCAGCACCGCTGTCGTCAAGCGCAGGCCGCGGCGGACTGGGCGCGTACTGATTTTCTGGCAGCGAGCGCGAATTGTTACCTTGCCGGGCTGCAACTCGGCAATCGGCGTCACATGCGTGAAATCCTCGTGTTTGCGCGGTAAAAACAGCAAAATATCGCCAACCGTTTTGAGCCCCGCCCGGCGCAGCTCGGCTGCGGTTTTCGGGCCGACGCCTTTGATTTGATCGAGGCTAGTTGCGAGATTCATAAGTTTATTGTACTAGTTTTCAGGAAAATTGCGAAAAAGTATTGACAATTTCACTACTCTATGCTATATTAATACTAGCTTTTCGCTCGAGGCTATCCGAAAAAAAGGGCGAGAAGTGCCCTTTTGCCTTGAGTGATGGTTTCCAAGGAGGGAATCATGAGCTTTGTTGTAGCCGTCGCCGTCGTTCTCGGCTTTTTTGTCTCCCTGGCCGTTCAGGTCGGGGAGGCCATGAGAGAAGAGTCTGCCGC
>JABCOL020000040.1 GCA_013333625.2 Candidatus Saccharimonadota bacterium
AAGTGACGTAAAATCGATGTTGCACGATTTTGTCTGTTTTATTGATAAAATCACGCCTCACGATATATAATACAATCAGTTAGCTACAATGTAGAGACTGCCAATTTGATCTAATGGTGATCAGCGGCAGTCTTTTATTTTGGCAAAGGATAGCAAATGAAAGAAATAGACTTAACAGAATTTGGCGAAATGAAATCAGACGTAAAGCATGTCAAAGAGGCTGTTGACGAGATAAAACGAACACTTGCCAGCCAAGATAATGTTAGCCGTTCTGAACACCATGAACTAGCCACTCTCGTCTCCGCCATGAAAGAGAGTTACGATAATCGTCTAAATACTCTAGAAGGACAAAATAACGTCAATGCTGCCACGTTCACCGGAAAGCTCGGTAAATGGTTCAATGACGCAATGGTCCAGGAAATCGGTAAGATTATAATCGCAGCGATATTATTCCATCTCTACAATAACCAAATAACAATGCAAATACAGAAGACCCAAGACGAGATCAATAAGACTAATCATTATGTTAATTCACGACTGGATGCAGAGGCAAAGAAATGATCACCCTACTAATATCCCTCGCTACAATATCGCTCATTCTCTACCTGATTTTTCGTAATAACAATGATCAAGGAGGTCAAATATGAAACTAGAAAAGAAAACTACAAGACAGCTATCAATCGCGGTTGGCTTGCTGTCATTCGGCGCATTCGTCGTGCAGGGTCTTGGCGACATTTGGGGCTTCGCTGCAGTTGCTAAGCAGCTGACAAGTACAGCGTTGCTGGTTGCCGGCGGCGTCAACGTCTACTTTCTAGGCGTGACAAATCAGAAGAATAATCAAGATAAGAAGGAGTCAAAATAATGGAAACTACCAAGTATAACGCGCTAGAAGAATTGCATAATGAACTGAATCGCGGCACGCCAGGCGATGAAGTTTCTCTTAATATCGGCGGCAAAGAGGTGCTGAAAATCAAGTTTCAAACTGGCGGTACAGCTGCTACAGAGCGTAACGGTGTATTTATCGAGGACTTGCTTATTATAGCTTACGCAAAACTAGCAGGCTACAATCGAGAGTTGCCGTGCCGCGAAAACAGTGTAGCCCTTACGAAAATCGAGGAAGCTATCATGTGGCTGGCTAACCGCAAAGCTGAGCGTGAAGCTCGCGGTGTGTACGGCACTGAGGAGAAGTAGCAATGAAGAGAATAGTATCGAAGTTTAAGAATTTTCTCGCCACCCACCTCGCCGTGATTCTGGTGGCGGCAGTCGTAGTGTTGTCGGCGATATTCGTCATTGCCGGCAAACAAGCTGAAGATGGCAGTATTACGCTAGACGGTTCAAAAGCCAAGTATTCCAAAGCAACTGAAAAAGCCCTATGCGAGCTAGCCAAGAAACGCGAGACGGCGATTGCTGGCATCATGGGTCTAGACGTGCCGCAGGATTCCGGCTCGGGCTGCGAAGCTCCTGACAAAGAGCTAGCGCAAATGGGGTCGGGCGTCTACTACAAGACCGACCTATCCAGTCCTGCGGCGTTCGTAAACGCCATGAATGGCCGCGGCTTTAACGAGGGCTATGGCATGCAGTGTGTGGCAGGCTTTAAGCAGTTTATGTTCAGCTTGAGCGGGCGTGTCGTTGCTACCCGTACAGGTGGAGCGAGTGGCTACGCCAACCAAGTCGGCGAAATCCAAGCATTAGGCTTTACGTGGCACTCTGGACAAGCTGGTATGAAAGATGGCGACTGGGCAATCTTTGGCGGTGGAACTTACGGGCACGTTGCTATGTACTACCAAGGTAAGTTTTTTGGGCAAAACCAAGGCTCAGGAAATATTTACGTCGGCAACGCGTTTAACCTGATGGATTTGGGCGGCTACCGCAACTCAATCATCGGTTACTACCGCCCGAATATATGGAACGGCACTGCTAGCGCGCCAGCAGTGCCAGCAGCTAGTTCAAAAGCAGTGAATGATCAAGTTGTCGCAGATGTCTTGCGTGGTGTGTACGGCAGCGGCAATGACCGCGTAGCACGGTTGCAAGCCGCTGGTTACAATCCAGCCGAGGTTCAATCAGCTGTTAATTCACGCGTAGCAGTGCAAGCACCGCGAATCAGTGCGCCGGCTTCGGCAGGCTACGTTCAGCGAAGCACGAGCGGCTACGTGGTACGTCGTGGTGATACGCTCGGACATATTGCTTTGCGGAACGGCTGGTATAGCGGTACAGGCGGTCTGTTCGGTAGTTCAGGCTACACGCAGCGACTGGCTGAGCGAAATGGGATTGCTAATCGCGGGCTAATTTATCCAGGGCAAAGAATACAGCCATAATTGAACTGTTCGGAAATTCCGAACAACTGAACCGCCTCGAAAGCTCGGAGGCGGTTTTTTGACATTTTTTCACAAAATGTTGATTATTCTCGCAATCGTCTGCTATGGTGGTAGTAAGCTAAACCCATTAGTTGAACCTCGCCGCCATATTTTGGTGCGGGGTTTTCATTTGTCCCGACACTAAAATAGTAAAAGTTTTGAGGGTAATTAGTGGACGGTAATAAGGATTCTGATCCTCGCGTCAAGACCCTGCGTAAGAGACTTGGCAAAGCATCAGATTTAATAACAAACGACGCGTACCTACCCATGTTTCGAAACCGGCAGATACGCTATCCCAAAGAGTTCGAAGAGAGCCTGATTCAAGCTGCACGCAAGAAAGACCCAAAGCGATGGCTAGCTAAGGTATGGTCATGCGAAAACATGATAGCCTCTGTGAAGATGTTAGCTAAATACATCGCACGGCGAATAGCTAAACACGCTAAGGAGGTTCATGACGCCAAAGTGGCTAAACAGTTGAAGCGGATAAATCCAGCTGGACTATTGAAGCTGACTGAAATTAAAAAGCAGCGTAAGTCTATAACTGGTAATTTACTGCTATAGAGCTGGCTGATTCTCTTCTCTAACACGGCGACGACCGTGTGTTTCTTGCTGTCTGACCTCTGTTTTTATATAACAAAATGCTTATATTTTCAAATAATAAGACTTTGTCGCACTGAATCCTAACCGATTCTTGTATTATTTTTTAAGAAAGGTGGGTATTAAGCATGATTTTTATATTTTTTAGCCAATAAACAGCTCTATAAAGAACTATTTTAGTAAATCTTTCATTATAACGATCTTTATAAAGAGACCAGTGGAGTTTTTCATGATGAATAATATTTCAGATTGTTTTAGTGACTTTTTGCGAGACGAAGTCATATTATGCGACAAGAGTAGCAAAACCATAGAGCGTTACCGGTGCTTTTGCAGACTACTAATCAATTTCTTAGGGAACAAACCTATCGATTCCGTATCTCTAGAAGATACCAGAAAATGGCGTGAGATGCTCTACTCATACCAGAAGCCAGATACTGTCAGAGGCTATATAGTTTGCCTCAAGTGTTTTTTCAAATACTGCCAGCGCAAGGGTCGCCAGCTATTATTTGATACCGAAGATATTAAAATACCGAAGCGAGAGAAACGCACCCTAGATATTCCAACCGAAGATGAAGTTGAAGAGTTTATTTCCATCCTAGCCATGAAGCGCCGCGGCTACTGTAATGCTAATAGGCTGCGTAATGTTGCCATTGGCAGACTGATCTTCTCATCAGGCATACGCGTTAGTGAGGTGTGTTCTCTAAATCGTAATTCAATCAAAAACCGCCAGTTCACTATCGTTGGTAAAAGCCGAGACTCACGGATATGTTTCATTGATTCTCAGACTGAAAAGTGTATCGCAGACTACTTAAAGATTCGCACCGACAATAATCCAGCATTGTTCATTTCATACCAAACTGAAAAGAGAATGACACCAGGTAATGTCCGTAATGCCTTCGAGGCAGCCTGCGCCCGCTCTGACGGACAATTTGTCGGTATCAGACCGCACGCCTTGCGTCACAGCTTTGCCACGAAGATGCTAAATAGGCGTGTCGATTTACGTTACATTGGCGATCTCATGGGTCATGCTGATCTAAACACGACCAAGGTGTATACACACTACACTAACCCGCAATTACGAGCCATCTACGACCGCGCCCACGGCGAAATATAAGGGACAATTACATAAAACAGCCGCTGCTTATTGACATAAGCAGCTTTGTTTGCTATACTAGGCATACAGTCGAAAGACACGCACATTGCATCATAAATGTTAGATAAGCTCACAGAACTTGATACCTTATCTACGATGCGTAACAAACGTTATGCGGGTTTAGCTCAGTTGTTAGAGCGCTTCCTTGCCATGGAAGAGGCCAGGAGTTAGAGTCTCCT
>JABCOL020000041.1 GCA_013333625.2 Candidatus Saccharimonadota bacterium
AGCGAATGAATATTTGAATTGGAAAATACAAAGCATTGAGGAAGTCTTGATAGCTTAGCTCGACGCCGTCGCGTTCGCGCGAGCTCATCAGGTCGAAGTTGATTGATTTGCAAGCAACGATAGCGCGAAACGATCCGTCGTTCATCACCACCATACTGTCGCGTAATTCTGAAAAAATCAGGGAATTTTGGGTGCTAGTGGCCTTTGGTTGTTCTTTACCTTTGCCCTTTTTCGGGTCGGTCGATGATGGTGCGCCAGGATTGCCAGCGGGGTCGCCTGGTGCCGCGATATTTTGCTCAGAACCAGCAATAGCCGGCGGCATTGGCGCTGGCATTGGTGCTTGATTCGGCGGTAAATTGTTTGGCGGCACCCCCACTCCTTTCTTTGCCTAGCGCAGCGAAATGAATACTTCGCTGTCTTCTTTCTTCTGTTTGACTCGATCTACTTCGTGCTGCAGGGCGGCGATCGACAAGCCGCTATTATTAGCTAAACTAATTATATCATCTGAAGCCGCTGTTGCGCTAGTGTTTGCTGTTGGTTCGGCTGGCTTGGTTGGCTCTGTTGAGCTAGCTTGAATAGGATTGTTGGCGGTTGTGTTGCTCTGCTGGCTCGTAGGCTGGATAACTGATTGGTGAATGGTCGGGTAAGGGTTGAACTTTGGTAAATGTTCATCGTTTTGCACGGCCGTATCACCGACGTTATCATTATCAAAGGCTTGAGGCGCCTGAGGAGGCGGCGTCTGGTTGGTCGTCGGCTGCGGTGTTGGCGCTTGCGTCTGCGCTTGATAATACATATTTTGGATAATTCGGTCGTGGCGCTCTTGGTCTGCCCGCGAAATCATAGCGTCGAACTTTCTGGCGACACTGCCGTCTTCGTCGAGCATACCAACTGTCTGCTGAGCTGCGTAATATTGGTCTGACACCATCGAACTGTTCGGGGTTGGTTCGGTAGTATGGCGGATCGACCAACCCTTGGTGTCGGCGATATCTGCTAGATACGACAGGCGCTTTTCGGTCTCCATCTGCGATAGGTCTTTTGTCAGATGTTCATCGACAGCTTTTGGTACGGTTATCTCGATCAGCGATTCGATACCGTCGGGCGACCAGACGCGCTTGTGTGGCTTCAGTCTATAAGAGATAATAGCTGCTACATAGATCTCCATCGGCTGATCCTTGCGCAGCGGCAGCGCCAACACGGTGAAAAATATGATAACTGGCAAAGGAATAATTGCCAAACCGATAAATATCTGACCCAATCCCCAGGCTAAGGCAACAGCAACAGCAGCAATTATCAGGTAGATGAACTGCCGAAAACTAAACGGTCCGATCAGCTTGTCTTCTGCCTCGACGTCTTGTGCGACTTTATATTCTGCCATACTGCTTATTATAGCGCATAAAACATTTTATGAAGCTACTAATGCTTTGGTATGTACAATCCGCTACTGGTTTGGGTGAATGTTTGCCCATTATGCGTCGTTGTGCCTCCCCCAGAAGAGTCAGAACTGCTGCTATTGCTAGAATTACTAGATCCGCTGTCGCTTCCAGGGTCGCTACTAGAATTAGACTTAGAAGTATCAGGAGTGTTGCTAGGTTTTGGCGGCGGTGTAGAATTTTGAGGACCTTGTCCTCCGCTACCAGAGCCTGGATTCGGCGGCGGAGTACTACCTTTAGGACTAGGGCTACCACTAGATCCCTGACTACTACCAGCACCCTGATTGCTGCTGGTACCGTGGGTTTGTTGCTGCTGCAAAGGAGGAATCTTATTAATCTCCGCGCGTACCGAAGCTGGAACAGTGCCAGCTGTCTTGGGGTCGTTATCTAATGACGCCCGGGCATTCATCAGCGATTGCATGTAGGAGTTATCGGCATTATGGCGAGCTTGGTCTGTTGAAAACTTCACCATCCTCCTGACGGCATCTGCATCTGCGTTAGCTAGGCCTGAACCGCTGGCTTTGTTCTTGATATAATCTCCCATAGCTTCTTCTTCGTTATAAGTACCCTGTCTGATAGCTTCTAGTTGCTTACCGCCTAACCACGGCGCTTTCTTGGCACCAGACTCAGCGATGGCGTTGGCGGCTTCTTTTTGCAGCGATGCGTCCCCGAATGATGCCGAAGCTTCAGCCAGGTCGGATGCTTGTTTGCTGGTCATATGCGGGGCTAAAGCCTGCATGGCGGCGCGCCGTTGATATGATGATATACCCTTCAGGTCTACTGGCACTATATCGCCTTTTGCATTTTTAGTGAAGCCGGTGGCTATCTCGGCCAGGCGATCAGACGACATATTGTTGTCAGCGATCCAGGCGTTGGCAGCCTTCATACGTTCGTTGTCTTCCGCTAATGCTGCTGCAGAGCCGGCTAGTTTGCGTTTCTGGCCGAAATCACCGCTCATGGCATTGAATCTTCTGTTGGCTCCTGATCGCCAGTTTCTAGGGTTGACAAACCCTCCTCTACCTCGATAAGTGCCGCCACGTATCTGAGCGTTCCTAAGCTGCGCCTTTTCGCGGCGATGCTTACCAAACTGGCTAGTGAGTTTATTCTCTCTCCACTTACCAACCTTGTCGGTCATCGCACCTCGCTTTTTATTCATCCATTTTTCAGCTCCAGCTACCAGTCCGCCGATGCCAATTATCTCGACAGCACTTTTGACTAGTTTTGGTACTACTGGCAGTGGTGCGAATATCAACAGAGTAATGACAGATTTCAAAATAAAATCATTTTTCTCAACACTAGCGCCAAGAATTCTTGCTGCTAAATTACTAGCTCCATACACTAGCCCCACCATCGGGAACACCATTAGGGAGGCCTTAAAGACATTCCACCACTTTTTATACAAACCTTCGGTATTTGGCATTATCATCGCGGCAAATGCTAGCGGTGATATCACGGTACATAGGATGATGATAGCCTCTCGTACGCCCAGCAAGAAAATCGTAGTCACTGCCGTAATTACCACAAATAGCAATACCGAAATCACTGTTGCTAGCGCGAAATATCCTACCGTCAACAATAGAGCACCAGCTGCGATGCTGCTAATCCATCCTTGGTCGCTATCATTCCAATCTCCTGCTGGCATATCACCGACAGCAGCGGTCGAGATGAAATTGAAAGCGCTTGACCCAACGACGTTCGACAAGTCTATTAGTAGTCCACATATATAGAATGATATATTAACTGCGATTACGCCTACTATTAATTTTGGCAGCATGCGTTTGATGCCGTAATTGTCTAAACCGTACCCAGTTATCTGCGAATAGATAACGAATAAAAAGAATATGACGAATAAGATATTCGCATAATCGCGAATCTTCGACCAATACGAATAGACAGAGCCCTCGGAAGTATCGCCTAGAATGCTTTTTGTATCAACAGTTAACATTTTGACTAGTCTCGCGCGTGCCCCCTCAGACATACTGGCTAGAGTATTGACGACTGGGCAAATTACCCAGCCAATATAGTCGATTTTACAGTTTTCTTGGTCTTCTTCTGAGTTTCCTTGCGGGTTTGCGCTTGCTGTCGGATCTGTTATAGGATCGCTTCCGTTTGGATCCTTGGAGGGATTGGGTGCTTTCTTCGTTGCAAAGAAGATACCTAATTTACAACTTTCAATTTCTTCACTTCTTATAATAATTTCACCGTTAGGTCCTTTGGTGGGATATTTTTCGTTACAATATTGTTCACCTTGACTTGCATGATTATATCCATCTATACAAGCTTCCTTATTGGTTACTGCTGGATCACTACATGCTTCCTCGGCCGTCTTAGGGGCTGGTACTGTTATAGCCGGGTTTGATGTCGATGATTCTTTGTACAATTTATAATCCTTAAGCCACCTAGACATGTATTCAGCTGCAATAGTTTTACACGACCATTCCATAGGCTTTAAAAATCCATTTTCTGTAGGATTAAAAGGAGACACTTTTTTATCTGGATTATTGAGTCTATATACATGGTTTTCGGTAGTGCCTAGTTTTGTTGTGCTATTGTATATAAAGACAGGAACCGTAGCATCTGTACTTGAATTTATGTCGGTAGACTGGATGTCCGTACCAACGATCCCCATGTCTGTAAAATCGCCGCACATGATATCGCTTTTAAGTGCTTGATACCCTAAATAGTAGGCGTATTCATTCAGCGGGGCGACTGCTGCTATGGCGTTTGCTATGTTGTGCTCTTTGATACCTACATAGTCGCCACTTGTTAGTTCTCCGCTGCAGGCTTTTTCTTTTCCATTAATATAATCTTCTCCCATGCCACAGAAAATACTAAAAAGAGTGGCGCCTTGCCAGCCTGCGTCGTGCAAAAGGCTTATTATGGTCTCGTACTGATAACTTGCACAATTCATGTCACCGTTGTCTGTGTCAATAAAGCCTGCAGCCACTTGTCCAGTAAAAAGCGGTAGACTAGTAGATGTCGACACTATCGCACCTTTTGTTGGCGTGAGTTCAGATACGTAATAATTTCTAGAGTCTCCGCTTTGTATCTCAAAACATGCGGCGAGTGAGTTTAATTTCAAACGTCTTTGGCCCTCATTTTCTATCGACTGCCTAGTATAGATAGGGTCGCCCTTTTTTGCCGTAGTAGATCGAGACAGAATTGTTACCACTGATGTCAATGATATAATAGCGGCTAGAGATATTAAGATTATTTTTTTTATTACTCTCATGGTTACTATATAGTTTATCAATATACAATATAAAATACCAGCCATTTTGACTGGTATTTTGCGCTTGTACTTTTATGCAAATATTAGACTACACTCTATTAAAGTATGCTTTTTGTATACGCATAGGCGTATAATAATCATCTCTGCGTGGTTGTTCAAAGACTAATGTGATTTCATTTTCTTCTGTTTCTGGCTCTAGTGCCCGATAGGATTCTTCGCATTTGCTTGGACTCAAATTACTCTCTGTAGACATCCTGAAAGTTACTATTCGGTTTGAGTTTGAATCTACGCCATATTCTGTATTACCATCCACGAGTTTGAATGTTCTGTAGAATTGGTCTCCTGTTGTCAACTTCCCAACAGAGCCGCACTCCTGGCTTAAAAATAGTCCAGTATCTTTAATGCCTCGGTTGTTTATCCATGCTAGGAACCTCTTTATTTCTACCACGTTAGGGTCAACTATTGCTGTGTTAGCGAATTCTAATGCGACATGTTCTTGGAGATCTTCAGCGAACTTTTCTATTGAATCTTTTTCCAGGCTAGCTCGCTTCAATTGTTCGGCGATTTCTTTGTCAACATGTAGCATAGGGTTTGCAAGAAAGTTCAACATGTTAGTAGCAGAAGCAGCCAATTTGTCGCCAATCTTTTCTTCGCTATGTCCTCCGTTGACGGCATTTTGTAGCTCTGTTTGCCAATTCGGAAATTTAAATGCCTCTCTCATTTCTCTATCTGATAAGAGCTCTGAAGCACTTGGTATTCTTATCCTTGTTGGTATTTCTGTTGGTGTTTGTATGTTGCTAGGACTAGTTTGCTCTGTGAAATTTCCAGCGCAAGCTGTTGTTGCTAGCGTTCCGATACCGGCAAGACCCAACAATAGCATATCACGACGACTAACATTTTCGGGGGTTATCATAAGATTTTTAACCTTTCTCTTGTATATAAACTTACAACTCAGTTGTTATGGTTCGTTGACTGAATTCTTTATCCTGAAATCTACCAGTTTCATAGGACCTTCTTTTTCCGGTGGTGTGAAGTCAAATACGAAAAACTTACTTTCGCTAGCTTCGCTATCTTCTTGTATCTTTCTATCTAACGCTTGACAAGCAGTTGAGTCAGGCTCTGGGTTTAGGTTGTCTCTCATGACAAAGGAGGTCCCGATTCTTATTTTATGCGGTTGGGTTGGAGAATTGGTGAAATACAATACTTTTCCTTCTCCCTTTAAATCATCTTCGCGTTCAACAGTTCTGGAGAACAATGGGTCTCCATTTAGCGATTCAGGATTGCCGCATTGAGTCAGAGCTACTAAAGTGTTATTTCCTCCTCTTTTAGCAAGCCATGCCATAGATTCTGGTATAGACCCCTGGGTAGGATCGACCGTCGTAAGTTCTAGAAATAGTTCCGTGACACGTTTTTGGAGATTTTCGCGGAAATTATTTAGTTCTTCGTTCTGAACGCGCTGCCCTAGCCCTAGCTCTGCACGATCCTCTTCGCTAACTAAGGATAGAGGGTTAAGAATGCCGTCTACCATACCCCTGAGTTTTTCAGCTATGCTGTCGGCAGCGGCTTTTTCGCTTCCGGCCTCGGCGACCGCGCTTTTCCAGTTTGGAAATTTGAATAATTTCTCTGCTATTTCGCGCGAGATAAGCTGTTCAGGGTCTGGTAGAGGTTCTTGCTCTACCGGCTTGGCGGTTTCTACGGGTGTTGGCGTTGCTTCAGGAGTTGGTCTCGGCACGGGTTTTGTGTCGGCTGTTGGTTCGGTTGGCCCTGCGGAGCCAGTTTCTTTAGCGCAAGCTCCTGCGGCCAATATTCCTAGACCGATTCCTGCAAACTTTAGTAGCTCGCCGCGGCTAACCTTTTTATTGAGTAGATCTGGACCTTTTACCATAAAACTTCAATCCCCTCCTTCGGGATTAGTGGCTTATGATGTCTATGCGACCCACCTCGCATTTGTAGTATTATTATACATCTTTATGGCGAAATAATCAAGCTGGCGTTGCTATTTTTCGCTAATCATCGTCGTCATCGTCATCGTCGCCGTCGTACAAATCGCCAGCGAATTCCTTGAGGACGTCGACGGCTTGGTCGGTCATAGGCTGGCGCACGGTTGGCGTGTTGAGGATTTGGACAGCCATCTTGCGGGCATTCCGGCGCCGCTTGTTGAACCGCTTGATCAGGCTCTGGCGGGCGTCTGCTTCGCTGTTCGGCAGGCCTTTATCGCCGAGTTTCTTCTGCTCGGAGCTGATGCTGTCCTCGATGAGCTTGTTGAACTGCGTCCTGGTCAGGTCGCTCGTATCAATATCGGCGAACATCACAGCTAGGGCGTTAGCGTTAGCATTAGCGATAGTGCTGGTTTTGATGCGGCCCTCGAGAATCTGGCGGAAGGACTGGTATTGCAGGCTTTCGTCGCCGTAGAATTCGCCGTTGAGGATGGCTGGGAGACTCTTGTCGCTGAGGGCTGGAACTGCCTGCATGAATTTGGTATCGATGATAGCCTGCTCGACCGAGCGGCGGAAGTCGTAGTTGTAGCCAGTGGCTATCACATTGCCGTGTTCGTCGACTAACCTGCCGGTTTGTTTAACGACGTTCAACTTCTGTTCGACCGAGCCGACCTTGAACAGTTCAGCGATCGACATGTCGCGGACGTAGTCGTCGCGGGCGTCGAATGCGTAGCTGCGGCCAGCGGCGTCGGTAACGCGCAGTTGAGTGATTGGTTGGCCAGCGGTGTCGGTGCCTAGCTTGCCAGTAGCCAGCGCTTCAATTTGTCCAGGGTCGAGTTTGAAGTGGTGGGCCAGTTCGGCTTGCTGTGCGATCTTTTCGCCGGCTTCTTTGCGCGATTTAGCCACGTATTCGGCCAGTACCGCTGATTGGTTACCGATGCCTGCGGCGTATTCGCGGACCAGTTTGCCGTCGACGCGGACGGTGTTGTCGAGCATCATAGTGTTGACTTCGCTGGACAGCGCCTGCTCGGCGGCGCGTTTGGCAGCGGCGGTCAGGTTGGTTTCGATGTTGGCGCGCTTGATGTCGCGGGCAACGTGCAGTACGTAGTCCTGTGTTGGAGCATTAGCGCCGCGCAGGTTGACAACATGTTCGCTTTGGTCACCCTGGGCGATGATTTCGGCGTGCATTTTGCCAAGTTTTTCTTTAGCGCGGGCAGCATCGAATTCGCTCTTCTTGACGCTCAATTCTAGCGCTTTGTAGCCCGGGCTGGTTTGCGCCAAGGTATCCCAGCGGGCTTGCTGGTCGTTGCTGATACGCTGTTTGTGCGCCTCGACGGTGCGCCGGGCGGTATCGACTTCTTGGCCGGCTCTGCTTTCGTTGAATTCATTTTGGACGCGGGCTTTGTCGATTTCGGCGAGTTGTTGGCGGTGCGTCAGGTTTTGATGGCCGCGGTCGAAAGCGTTGTCAAGCTCGGATTTGTGGATACTGGCCCGGCGGCGGCGTGCTTCAAGCGCCTGGCCGTGCGGCGTGGCGTAGAAGGTGTTGCCGATTTCTGACTTGCGGGCTTCGTTCTCGCCCTCGACTGTCTGGACAGAGCGCCGGCCGTAGCGGTCGTTGTCCCATTCGGTGGCGTTGTTGCTGGCAGCGGCTTCGTAAGCGGCGGTTAAGCCTTTACGGCGCTGTGTCCGGCGATGTTGCCGCCGTACGGCCGAGTTGACAAAGTTAGCGCGGCTGCCGTGGGCTCTGTTGATGGCGCGGGCGGCTCTTTTTAGCTTCGGCGACCTTCTGAAGATACCTCTGTCGGTGTTGATTAGGCTCTTGCCAGCGCGATTTTTGGCAGCTTGGTAAGCAGCGCGTTCCTGCGCCCAGTTGCGGGTGCGATCGATGATACCGCGGTTCGGATTGTTGACAATACCAGCGAGTTTGCCGAGCAAATTACCGCTAAGCTTGATGATAAGCGGTGTGATGGCGATCGGTGCAACCTGCACAGCTAAGCCGATGATAATTTGGGTAATTGAGTCGCCGGCATTAGCGATGATAGCGTAACCGGCTAGCTGCGCTGCACCGAAAATGAACGATATAAGCGGGAACATTAGCAGCATGGTGGCAAAAAGATCTTTCCACTTATCGAAATATTTATTTGTGCTCGGCAATACGTAAGCCACGAAAGCTAGCGGTGCAACGATGATACACAGGGTGATTAGCGCTTGGCGCATAGCCAGAACCACCATCGCCACGATGGCTGCGACGATAGCGCCGACTAACATCGTGGTTAGTAGTGTTAGCGACGGGCCGATACCGCCGTTAGCGACGACCACCTTGCCGAGTACGCCACCGCCAGCTAGCACTACCCCAGTGACGCCAGTCCATGACAGCTCGTCGCCGAGACGGCCGTGGCTAGACAAACCGTGTCGGACGTCGGTAAAGAACTGTTGTATTGACGAGCCGAGTACGTTCGAGGTATCGACTAAAGCGCCAGATATCCAATACGAAACGTTGACCAAAATAGCCCCAATGATTAAGCGCGGCAGCATTGATTTGATACCATAGTTGCTCAGGCCTTGGTTGGTGATTTGCGCGTAAATAATCAGCAAAAACACCAGGACGAAACAGACATTGGAGACGTCGCGGACTTTTTGCCAAATTTCGTAAATCGGGTTGTTTTTGGTGGTGTCGGTTTGCAGCGTGTGGACGATCAGGAAACTTTTGATGATGTCGAGTACGCCGTCCATCCGGTCGGCGATAAGCTGCGTAGCTGGGCAGACGAACCAGCCGACGTTAACTTTGCAGTTGTCGCCGTCATCATCGCCGTCTGCTTCTGGTGCGTTGGCGATAGACACTTTGGTTGACGAGGATTGCGTCGATGGATCGTATATACCGCTGCGCAAAAGATAGCTAACCGCCTGGCCTTCGGTGGCAGTTTTGGCGTCGCCTTCGGTCAAGATGAGGTGGATACCTTCGTTGTCTTCGTATTTGTAGCCGTCGTAGCCAGCGACTGGCAGGCTTTTGGTTTTTTCGCCGCTAGCAAACGACGCTTTGTCGATTCTGGTATAGGTGTGTTTCTGGTAAATAATGGTATCGTTTTTGGTAGAACGCTCGGCATCGGCAGCTGCTGCTGGCCGCGATAGTGCTAGAACACTAGCAAATAATGCTATCGTTACTGCCGAGAGCATTAAAAATCCTTGCCGCAAGGATATCCTACCCTGCAGGCATGTTCTTACCCAATCCCGCATACTACTATTCATTATAGCACTTTTGCTACAAAAAGTCAATGAGCGCCATCAGGAATATTAATGTTTGTCAAAAATGTTTGCAAATATGGACTACCAGCGCTATACTCTAATTAGGAAGCTATACGCGTTATGAAACAGAAACTAACAACCTGTCTGATTGCTCTAACCAGTGCTGTTGGCGCGCTGTTGCTATTTAGCCGGTCGGTTTACGCGTTGGATTGCGCGGTGTTGCCGAGCGAGATCTGTTCCAAGGCCGAAGATAGCGAGGCGATATTTGCCTTACTCAATTTTTTCTTGACGATACTGGTTGCTTTGGTTGGAATTGTGGCGATTGGCATGTTTATCTGGGCGGGTGTTCTTTATGCTAGTGGCGATGCTAATAGCAACCGGGTTGCTCAAGCCAAAACGATTATGACCAATACGACTGTCGGTATTATAGCGTTTGGTTTAATGTATCTGGCACTGAATTGGCTAATTCCAGGAGGGATTTTCAACTAATGAAGCGCGTATTTTTGGCTTTAGCAGCGGTGATAACAGTTACAGTTTTCTTCTCTGTGGCTGTCCCGTCGGCAGCTTATGCGGCTGATGCGTCGTGCGATGCTTATGTCTTTGCTATGCCTGCTTGGTATAATGGCATGATGACTAAGGGGTCTAGCGGCGACTGCGAGTTTGAAGGTCTGAAATCGGCTAGCGAGCCTGATAAAATTGATTTTAGCCGCACTGGGTTCAAGATCGGCGCTAATGTTGTACGTTGTCTCTTGATAGCGTCTACGTATGTAGCTATATTCTTCTTGATCAAGGGCGGTATTGCCTATATGTATAGTACTGGCTCGCCAGAAGGTGTCGCTGGCGCTAAAAAGACGGTACAGAACGCGCTGATAGGTTTCGTGATTGCTATGCTCGCCGTGCAAATTGTTAATGTCATAGGAGACATTATATGATCTGGCAAACGATTATCCTTGCTGCGCGCAAGATTGATGCAAACAGTATTCTTTATTTCCCGACCAAGACAGATAATGATGCTTTGCCAGGTATAATCAGGTTGGCGTATTTCTGGGCAACGGTTATTGCAGTTATTGTGCTGGTGATTGCTGGATTTATCTATGCCACGTCGCAAGGCGACCCTAGCAAGGTGGCTCAGGCTAAAAATGCTATGTTATATACTGTTGTTGGTCTAGTGGTTGTTTACATGTCGGCAGCAATAATAATGTTCGTGAACGGAGCATTTTTCTAATTATGCGTAGAATAGCCGTGTTAGCAGTTGTAATTGCTGGAATTGTGTCGCTGGTGGCGATGGTGGTAATGCCAACAGCGGTCCGGGCGGCTCAATTACATGGCGCCTGCGACAGCGGCACTTACGATAAAGAGGATTGCGATCTCATCAAGCACAATGAAATTGATAACACGCATACGACGATTTCCACGCCGATTAGTTGGGCATTTTGGTTGTTGGCGGCAATATCAGTAATTATGATTATTGTCGGCGGTATTCGTTATATTACCTCGCAGGGCAATCAGCAACAATTGCAATCAGCCAAGAATACTGTCTTGTATGCGGTTGTCGGGCTAGTGGTGGCGATAGCTGCTAGGGCAATTGTAATGCTGGTTGTTGATAGTTTTTATAGCTAGAAAGGAGCAATTATGAAAAAAAATATAATAATGACAGTGTTGGCGTTAGTACTGAGCGTATCAACGCTGTTTTTTGCTGGTACACCAGTCCAGGCTGCGTCGTGCGGTAGCGCCAAGCAATGCATAGATCAAGGTTTGTCAGCATCGGGGACTAGTTCTACTCCTAATAGTCTAAGCTCAGTATTAACGACAGTCACCAATATACTCTTGTTTCTGATGGGTGCCGTATCGGTGATTATGATTATCATTGGCGGTTTTCGCTATGTCACCTCGCAGGGCGACCAGACTCAAATGCAATCGGCTAAAAATACTATTTTGTACGCTGTTATTGGCGTGGTAGTGTCGATAGCTGCTTACGCGATTGTTAGTTTTGTTGTTACTCAGTTTGTCTGATGCGTTTTTATTACCTGTTGCTATCTAATAATGAAGCGTAAAAGCAATCCCAATTATTTATCAAATGTTGTATAATAACCCATATAGGACCAATAAATCATACAGAAAGGATCGAACGTATGAGAATTAAATTAAATAAAGACAGTATTTTCGGCTTGCTAGCCGTGCCTGCGCTGGTATTGTCGGTGGCTGGCGTGATGCTTCAGCCGGCGCCAGCGTTTGCTGCTCCGCTGAAGAAAACCATGAGTGGTACTGGTAAGGAAAAGCAGCTAAGTATATCAGGTGGAGCTGAGTCTGCTAGAGGCGAGGATCAATCAGCTTGTTTGTTTGGCAACGAAAATGGTTGCGATCAGGGCCAGACGCCTATCTTCACTATTGTCACTAACGTTTTGTTATTTATCATCGGTGCCGTATCGGTAATCATGCTGATCATTGGCGGCTTTCGCTACGTCACCTCGCAGGGCGACCAGACGCAGGTGCAATCAGCCAAGAATACTATTTTATACTCGATAGTTGGTATTGTAGTGGCAATTCTAGCTTACGCGGCAGTCAACTTCGTGATCTCTAGCTTCGTCAAGTCAGAATAGTACCTGTTGCTTTCAAAGCATAATAACCGCGCTTGAATTGGCGCGGTTATTTTATATGTTTCGCTTTCTTCCGCTGGTACGCTAGTTTTTGGTTTATAAAACAAAAAACCCGCTTGCGTTTATGCGTTTGCTTGCGGGTTATTTTATCTAATTCTCTACTCTATTGGATAGCGATCTTTTTGGCTTGTTCTTGCTTGACCTTGGTGAAGCTAATAGTTAGAACACCATCCTTGAGCACTGCCGACACCTCGTCTTCTTTAACAGCTACTGGCAATGCTAGCGTGCGGCTAAATTCGCCCCAATAACATTCTTGGATATGCCAGCGCGAAACGGCGGTGTCGTCGCCGCTTGATAGCGTGCCGCTGATGGTCAAGATGCCGTCAGAGATACTAACATCGAGATCTTCTTTGTTGACGCCAGCGGTACGAGCCTTAATCACTAGCAATTCGTCAGTCTCGTAGACGTCAACGGCTAGCTGGCCTGGGAAGTCTTCTTCTTGCTCTTGCCAGGCGCTATCATCGGTCTGCTGCTGAGGTGCTGCCGCGGCTGGCGAGTTATTGTCGTTCGTTAAACTGTCATCGTTGAGAAATGCTGCAGCCAGCTCGTCTCCGATCAACAGATCGTCATCTTGTTTACGTGCCATTGATGTCCTCCACTATTCTCGTTGGCTGATTGAAATTTATACTATCATTATAGACTATGCATAGCGTATAATCAACTGTATAAACCATAAGAGTGTAAAAAACACAATGATGATTTCCCTGTTCAATATACTAGCGCCCCACTACTGTTGTTCTTGCGGTGAAATTGGCAGGATTATTTGTGATGATTGTAAAAATAACATCATCTCGCGAGCTTCGCAGCGGTGCTTGCTGTGCGCGAAAACTATTCGTAATTCCAGCGGTTTATGCCAGCGCTGCCAGCCGAGAGCGCCTTTTGAAAATGCTTGGTATGTTGGCGAACGAAGCGGCGCTTTGAAGCTGTTGATTGGTGCTTATAAATTCGAACGAGTTGGCGGTGCTTATCGCGAGATTGTTGATTTGCTAGATGCGCGCGTATCAGAATTACCTGCCGAGACAATTGTGGTGCCAGTGCCGACGATTGCGTCGCATGTTCGCCAGCGCGGTTTCGATCACGCAGCGAGGTTAGCCAAGGAGTTTGCTAGGCGCCGAAAGCTCCCTTATAGTACGATACTGCATCGGCGAACCTCATCAGTCCAGCATACTGCCGATAAGAGCGAGCGCTGGCAGCAAGCGAAGCGGGCTTTTGTTTGCGACAGCTCAGAGGCTGCTAGCTGTTTATTGATCGATGATATTTACACTACTGGAGCGACACTGCATTATGCTGCCAAAGCTCTGCTGGCTAGCGGATTCGAAAAGGTGTCGGTGGCGGTAGTAGCGCGGCAGCCTACCCAGGGTAGCTAATCTCTGATATAATGGGTTCGCTGGAGAGGTGACCGAGTGGTTGATGGTACTGGTCTTGAAAACCAGCGTGGGGCAACTCACCGCGGGTTCGAATCCCGCCCTCTCCGCCAAGAAAATGCCTTACTTTTATAAAAATGAAATTATTTTAGCGGCTGGAGGCACCATAGCCGCCAGTAGTAGTACCGCTGCCGCCAATGCCGCTACCTGATGGGCTAGGTATAAAATTGCCGATGACGAAATTAACGGCCGCGTAGGCTAAAATTGCCACGATTATACCGACTAGCGCGTAAAGGATAGTGTTCTTGGCTGATTGAACTTTCGAGGCGTCGCCGCCAGATACGATATATTTTAGCCCGCCGATGATGAGCATGATTACGGCAACGGCGCCAACGATGAATAGCAAGACGCTGCTCACTCGTGAAAATACGCCAGACTCACCGAATAAGGTGGTTGGCTGGTCGGCACCGCGCGCCGAACTAGCGCCGTCTGCAATTGAGCCGATAGCTGCTACCGGCAGCGGCGACAGCGCAGCAATAGCGATGGTGATTGAAGCTAGGATTCTAATGATAATATTAGTGCTTTTCATAATGATTTTTGAAGTCCTTCTAATTATTAGTATACATGGTTATCATCAAAAATCTATGCAGCAATGGTAAAATATGCTAAACTGGTAGCGATTGGAGCTTTACTATTGGTGATAGCTTCGTTCGGAGGAGTACCCAAGTGGCTGAAGGGGACGGTTTGCTAAATCGTTAGTACGGGGAGACCTGTAGCGGGAGTTCGAATCTCCCCTCCTCCGCCAAGAAAAGTAGAGGCCGTTTGTTGTCCTCTATTTTTTTGTGGTAATCACTGCAGCCATGATATAATGCGGTTATGCAAGACGACTCATCGCAAGATTGGCAAAAACCAGCAGAGACAGCTTCTGGGGCGCCTTTTCAAGCGGCTGTTTCAGAAGCAGAGTTAAATACGAGTGCAGAATCAATCCAGCCGGCTTCAGTTGATGCCGAGGCGGTAGATTCAGCTGCTCCAACTGATCTTAATTCAGTAGAGGATAATGCTCCAGCATTTGGCGATGATGCAACGCCAGCGGTCGAGCCTGACGATAGCGAAATTCTTGTGCGCTGGCAAGGTCCAGAGCATCTCTATAGCGAGCGTTCAATGATGTGGTACGCGGCTTTGGCGCTAGCGACGCTCATAATGATGGCGATTGCTTATTTTGCGTTTAATTCGCTGACATTCACCATTTTGTTGCCAGTGATGGCGGTGGCGCTGGGCGTGTACGCGCATCGGCCGCCAGAGATTATCGATTATACGCTGACCCGCAAAGGTTTGTATGCTCGCGACCGGCTAATGCTGTATGATCAGTTTAAATCGTTTGATGTTGTCACTATCAATAATGTTCATCATATTGCGCTAATTCCGCGCAAGCGCTTCCAACTAGGGCAGAATATTTACTTCCCTGAGGAATCAGGTGAGAAAATTGTCGACATGCTAGCGGCGCGCCTGCCGATGAAAGAAGTCAAGCCAGATTTTATCGATAGGATACTAGCCAAGCTTCACTTGTGAAAAGTGTTTGAGTATGCTATTATCAGCTAGTTAGCACCCGTAGCTCAGCTGGATAGAGCGTTGGTTTGCGGTACCAGAGGTCGTGCGTTCGAATCGCGCCGGGTGTACCACGAGGTTATTATACGAACTCGGGTCATGATGATTATCATGGTAAGGGTCGTGTCTGATAATTAAAGGCGTCTGCCCCGTTGGGCGGCGCTTTTTATTTCTGCCGTATATTTGGCGGAGAGACAGGGATTCGAACCCTGGGTACGATTGCTCGCACACACGCGTTCCAGGCGTGCACCTTCAACCACTCGGCCACCTCTCCTTCGCTTACAATTCTACCAGAAAACGCCAGAAATATGAATTGCGCTTTATTCTGTGCCCGACTAATTAAAAATGTAGTATTTTACACAATCTTCATCGGTTGATTTATTAAACGTCACTTGTCTATAATAGATTAATATGACAGCGCGAAAGACAGCAAGGCCGATAATTCAACTTAAAAAACTTACAAAAATATACGGTATAGGCGACGCGGCGCACGATGCGCTCGACGAAATTGATCTAACCATCCGCGAGGGCGAGTTCATCGCCGTGATGGGGCCGTCCGGCTGCGGCAAGACGACTTTGCTTAATATCATTGGTTTTTTGGATCGGCCTGACCAGGGCGAATATCTGTTCGAGGAGCACTCGACCGCTCGCCTATCAGAACGGCAGTACGCCAAAATTCGTTCTAACAAGATTGGTATCGTTTTCCAGAGTTTTAATTTGATTAATCGCTTGACGGTGCTGGAAAATGTTGCTTTGCCGCTGATTTACAAAGGCGTACCGCGCGTCAAGCGTCTGGAAATGGCTAGTAGCATTCTAAAGTCGTTCCATTTGCAGGAGCGCGAATATTATATGCCGTGGCAGCTATCGGGCGGCCAGATGCAGCGCGTGGCAATTGCGCGGGCTTTGGTGAATAAACCGAGTATCATTCTAGCCGACGAGCCGACCGGCAACCTTGATAGCCGCTCTAGCCACGTTATTATGGAGGAGCTGGCTAATTTGCACAAAAAAGGCAACACTATCGTCATGGTGACTCACAACCCGAATCTGACTAGCTATGCTAGCCGCGTGATTAATATGCTTGACGGCAAGGTTGCCAGCGACCGCCGCGTAACGGTTGAATCGCATACCGAATCAAAGGAAGTAGCAATCCCGCTGCACAAATCAGACGCTTCCAAAGACAAGAATGGCGCAGATACTAAGGATACCAAGGATAAGGACACTAAAAAAGCCAAAGAAGAAACAAAAGAAGCTACCAAAGATAAGCCTAAAAAGACAGCCAAAAAGAGCGAGGACGACGAAAAATGAGGTTAATGACAGTTGAACACATCACCGATGCTTATCAAACATTGCGGCGCAGCCGCGCGCGTACGGTACTGACGGCGCTGGGTATTGCTATCGGCGTGGCTAGCGTGACGTGTATTTTGGCGATTAGCGACGGTGCTCGCGGAATGATTTCTAATCAAGTTAATACCTATGACGGCAAGCTAATGATCGTCCGTCCGGGCGCGCAGACGCGCGATTTGAATGCTTATCTCAATCCTGCTGGACAGCAGTTATTCGGTACTAGCTCGTTGGTCGAGGCTGATATTGAGGCTGCTAAGTCAATTGACGGTATCGACGCGGTGGTGCCGCTAATGATTTTGAATGCTACCGCTAAAACCTCCCGAGCTGAGGCGGCTAATAATGTTGTACTTTCTACTACTCCTGCGTTTATCAAGACGGCAGATATTAAAATGAACGCCGGCCAGTTCCTCGGCGAAGAAACTGACGATTCAGCGGTGGTGATCGGCAGCGAGTTGTCAACTAAACTATTCAATACTGATCGTTCGGTCGGCCAGATGTTCACGATGTACGGCCAGCAGTTTACGGTTATCGGCGTTGTCAAGGCTGGCGCTAATCCGGTTAACTATAATACCGTTGATTATGGTAATGCGATTTTTGTTTCTTATAATCAAGGCAAATTGCTGCACAAAGGCAGTACGCAGATTCAACAAATTAACGTTTTGGCAAAGGACAAGGATAATGTCTCGGCTGTTAAAGATAAATTGAAAGAGAAAATCCTCAAACAACACTTAGGCGAGGCCAACTTTACTATTCTAAGTGGCGCTGATATTGGCCGGCCGACTGGCGAATTGTTTAGTGCCTTAACAGCGGTGATGGCGGCCATTGCAGCGATTTCGCTGGTAGTGGGCGGCGTCGGTATCATGAATATCATGCTGGTTGGCGTGGCTGAGCGCACCCGCGAAATTGGTATCCGCAAAGCAGTTGGCGCTAGCCAGCGGACGATTATCGGGCAATTTTTGGTCGAGTCGCTGATGATTAGCCTGCTAGGCGGCACTTGCGGTTATCTGGTTGGTTGTTTGTTAGCTGTGATCATTAGTTCGCAGATGAGCTTTGGGCCGACAATGACCTGGTCAACGGCGATTGCGGCGTTGTTGATGGCAGTTGGTTCTGGCGTAATCTTCGGTACTTACCCTGCCCTGAAAGCGGCGCGCAAGAATACTATTGAATCGCTGCGGCAATACCACTAGAGCCCGAATTTCTACCGATAGACAATAAACAAAATAGACAGCGCCAGACTGTCTATTTTGTTTTTACTTATCTCCACGCGCGTTTATTTTTCGAGGGCTTTTTTGAACTTTTCAATCAAATTAACCTGGGTCGGGTCGACATTATTGAGAATTGCCACGTAAATACTGGCAAAATCTGCTAAAATACAACCCCACAGCATCTGCTGTAGCGGTGTTTTGCCTGCGAGTGGTACCACATTTGATTTCGGGCGTTTGCCGGATAGCATCTGATCGCTGAGCGAGAAGCGCTTGAGGATGCGCGGGTGTTCGAGATCGCTTAGCAAATCAAATACCGCGAAAGGCTTCTCGACCGGGTGGCTAGTCCAGCCAATAAATTCGTTGTGGCTGAATTCTGGCAAATAGTTGCAGAAAGCAACGTTTTTAGCATTTTCGTTCCAACTAATTTTCCACTTATAAGCTAGCGGCGCCATCAAACTACCGCCGTAGAAAACCGGCGTTTTGCCGACAGCGATTAAGGCCAGCTGCTTGGCGTAGTTTTGCTTGGTCGGTACATCTTTGGTCCAGAGCGCGCTTTCTTTCTCTAGCCAAGTGCTAATAGCTGCTAGTTCGTCAATGTAGGTGCGGTCAATCAACTTGAAGGCATTAAGCACTTCAAATAGCGCTCGCAGCGAATAAATAACGGCCATGCGCGGCTGGCAATCTTTGGGAATGAGTGCTGATAGGATATGTTCTTGTTGAGCAATCTCGTTAAGTTCTCCGCCAGTAGCAATGATAGCAATTTGGCAGCCGTGTTCAATCGCCTGCTTGAGGCATGATAGAGTTTCCTCGGTGTTACCAGAGTGGCTGCTAGCGATAACTAAGGTATTGCGATCGGCGTAATGCGGCAAACCGTAGTCCTTGACGACGTTGAACGGAATTGATAGCGTGTCGTTGAGCAGCGACTTAGCGAGGTCGGCCGCTAGCGCCGAGCCGCCCATGCCAGCGACGATGATGTTGCGCAGTTCGCGGCCGTCGTGCTCGGCATCGCGCAGTTGGCAGTCAAAATTTGCCTGTTGATAAAGTTTAGCCGCAACTTCGAGAGCGCCTCCGTTGTCTCTTTGCTTCAAAATATTAGAGTCATCTAGCATGTAAAATCACCTTTCTCTTGCGATATTTCCTATAACTATGATACAGTATATACTAAATAAAGCATAAAAGTAATGAAGAGGGTGGGCACATGGATATAAAACCGCAAACAACGCAGCCAATTAGCGACGATCAGGATCTCGCTAAGGTTTTGGCTGGCGTAAGTAACGGCGCGAGCGCAACG
This sequence comes from Candidatus Saccharimonadota bacterium, assembly GCA_013333625.2. Classification (GTDB taxonomy): domain Bacteria; phylum Patescibacteriota; class Saccharimonadia; order Saccharimonadales; family Saccharimonadaceae; genus Saccharimonas. The sequence goes on from JABCOL020000041.1 coordinate 19,309, forward strand.
AGCGCACAACCAGCAGCACAATTGCCGCCGCTGCCTGATTTGCCGCCAGAGCCAGCGCCGGAGCCGGAACCAGTTGCACAGCCAAAACCGGCTAAAACATCAGCTACAGTTACGCCAGTTGCTGACAACGATCTTGATAGCGTCAAGAACGAAGCTATCAAAGAGCTTCGACCGCTGGTAGATAAGCTCAACATCTCTGCCGAAGAAAAATTTGACACTTATCTGCTATTGATCCGCTCGACGGACGATAAAACCTTGATTGCGCCAGCGCATGAAGCCGCCAAAAATATTGCTGATGAATCTCGCCGCGCTCAGGCTTTGCTTGATGTCATCAAAGAGATTGATTTCTTATCAAACCCGCAGCCGTAATAGATTTTCTCTGTTAATCATGCGATAACACCTCCGCAAGCCCTCCTCGGAGGTGTTATACTATAGTTATGACTATTCGTTTTGCAACTGATGACGAAATCAACCGCTGGGATGATCTAGTGGTTCATAACAGCGATCGCGGCAATATGCTACAAGGGTCGGTCTTTTTAAATTTGAAACGGCTAGCTAATTGGCGGCCGCGTTTTATTATCTGCGGCGAGTTAGCAATTGGCGCTATCGAAAAGTATATTCCCCTGTTCGGCAAAGTGTGGTATATCCCGAAAGGTCCGGGCGTAGCAACCGCTAGCGAGTTAGCTTCAATAGTGCCGGTGCTGCGCGATTTTGCTCGCCAGCAGGGCGTTTTTACTATCAAAATTGAGCCGGAATTACTACGTGGCACCGATATTTCTGCGATTGAACTATTGCCTACTCGGCCGATTCAATACAATGCCTCGACCGTGATAGTCGATTTACATAGCGATATTGATACAATCCTTAAGGATCTGCCGCAAAAGGGCCGCCACGCTATTCGCCGCGCTGATCGCGACGGTGTTGTCATCAAGCGGGTGCCAGTCAATGATGAAACTTGCCAGGCGATGTATGATTTGTTCAAAGAAACGGCCGATGGCGCTGGCTTTACGATACGCTCGTCGCAATACTACCGTGAATTCTATCAGCGATACATCGACGCTAACCAAGGTCAGCTATTTTTTGCCTATTATCAAGATCAGTTGGTGGCTGGTGCCTTTGCGGTGATTCTGGGTACTAAAAGTACTTACAAAGATGGCGCTTCGGTTCGCAAACGTACGGCCTACGGCGCTAGCCACCGCCTGCAATGGGAAGTAATCAAATGGGCTAAAGAGCATGGCTCGCTTGAACACGACCTCTGCGGTACACCAGCTTCCGATGAAATGAGTAACCCGAATCATCCGCGCTACGGCCTGGGGCGCTTCAAAACTAGCTTCAATAAGCATATCACTGACTATATTGGCGCTTTCGAGATTCCAGTTTCGCCTATTAAGTCGCGGCTTTGGAGCAAATATATCGAACGATTAGTGCGCCGATTATACTTCGCCCGGCATCATGAATCATACTATTAGGCCGCTTAGAAGCATTCTCAGCCCTAATCGTCGCTACTTAGCTTTAATATTCAAAATAGCTTGCCGCACTGTTTCGATTTCGTTCCAAGGGTGAGCTCCGTCAGCGCGTTCAATAGTTTTTTCGTGTCCTTTACCTAGGAATATAACAGTATCTTTCGAGCTGGACACTCGCGAGACAGCGAAATTAATGGCCGCAGTGCGGTCTGGTATTAGGAAGAGATTTTTCTCGCGTTTTTTGCCGGTTTTTTCGGCGCCCGAAGCGATTTGCGATAGTATGGTATTGCCATTGACATCGCGATCGTCTTCCTCGGTTAAGATAATCTCATCGGCGTATTTGCCAGCGATTTCGCCCTGAATGGCGCGTTTAGCTTCGTCGCGGCGGCCAGCCGAGCCGAACAATACCACTAGCCTGCCCTTCGTTGCGTTTCTAACATCATTTAGCAACCGTTCGAATGAGTCTGGCGTGTGCGCGAAATCGACAATCGCCGAGAATGGCTGTCCGGCGTCGACCACTGTCATGCGGCCTTCTACGCCCGCTAAAGCGGCAATTCCGCGCTCAATTTGGGTTTTGGTTAAGCCAACCTCGCGGCCAACGGCAGCAGCTGCTAGGCTATTATAAACATTGAACTCGCCTGGGATATTGACATGAATATGGTAAGAATCGCCATCAATTAACGCTGTGTAATCACTGCCGTGGGCGCTCAAATTGATATCTTGCGCCCGCCAATCGCCAGATTTGAGGCCGTAGCTGACCGATTGTTTGACGGCCTGGCGAAAAGTTTCAGCAGACGGATCGTCGGCGTTAATGACACCGACGCGGTTGGCTAGTTTGAATAGTTTGGTTTTGGCAGCTAAATAGCGCTCAAAAGTTCTGTGATAGTCGAGGTGTTCGTGCGTAACGTTAGTCATGACGGCAATCTCGATTGGCACGCCAAAGGTACGGTGCTGGGCTAGCGCGTGGCTAGTCACTTCCAAAACCACCCATTCGACATTTTGTTTCTTGAATTCCGCTAAGCGTTTTTGTAGCAGCGGCGCTGAAACTGTTGTCATATGAGCAACTTGCGGCGTAATATCATTGCCGACACCGTAAGCGACAGTAGTCATCAACCCTGCTTTGATGCCAGCTTCAGTTAGCATTTTGTGGATCATGAAGCAGGTCGAGGTTTTGCCATTGGTGCCAGTCACGCCGATGACGCGCATATTGTGCGCTGGATAACCAGCTTTGGTGGCAGCGGCAGTAGCTGTCAATAGATGATAAGTTGGTTCAATTGATTGGTATAAACTAGCGGGAATGGCCTTTTTCAAAGTTTTCTTGAGTGAATTCATACCGATATTATAGCATCGACCTCTTGGCGGTGGTACAATTAAGTAGATGAAGGTTTTGGGAATTGAATCAAGCTGCGATGAAACCGCGGCAGCTATAGTTGAGGACGGTTTTCGGATGTTGTCAAATGTGGTGCAGTCGCAAATTGATATTCATACGCATTTTGGCGGCGTGGTGCCCGAAATTGCGGCGCGCAGCCACATCGAGGCTATCGGCCCAGTCGTCGACGAAGCTCTCGCTCAAGCGAACTGTACTTGGGATGAGATTGACGCTATCGCCGTGACCTACGCGCCAGGTTTAATTGGTTCGCTGCTGGTTGGTTCGCTGGCGGCGCGAACGCTGGCGATTTTGCATAGTAAACCGCTCTACCCGGTGCATCACGTCGAGGGACATGTCTACGCCAATTTTATTACCGAACAAGCGCCTGGGCCTGTTCAACTTGCCTTGCCGAAATCCCAGCCGCGCTTTCCCCTCTTAGCGTTGATTGTCTCGGGCGGACATACGCAGCTTGTGCTTTTTCACGGCCACGGCGACTATCAGCTGCTGGGACAAACTCAAGATGACGCTGTCGGCGAAGCTTTTGATAAGGTGGCCAAAATTCTCGGCCTGCCCTACCCTGGCGGTCCGTCGATTGCGTGCGCGGCTGAGTCGGGTAATCCTGATAAATACCATTTACCCAAATCTAAGCTCGATAATCCGTACAATTTTTCGTTCTCTGGCCTCAAGACAGCCGTTCTAAGGGCCATACAGCGCGAAGTGGGCAAAGACTTCACTTTTCCATCGCACGAGCTCCCAGGGCTTGTCACGAGCTCGCAGCAGCATGATTTTGCAGCCAGTTTCCAGAAAGTAGCCGTCGAAACGCTAGTTGAACGTACCTTGCGTGCTTTTCAGGACTTTCAGCCGCAATCAGTGGTGATTGCTGGCGGCGTAGCTGCCAATCAAGAACTGCGCCGCCAACTGCGCCAAAAATTGCCGATTAACATTGAGTACGCGCCGATTCAGCTGTGTACCGATAATGCAGCAATGATTGCGGCGTTAGGCTATCAGCAAGCGCAGTTAAGCAGCCCGGCTGATCCGTATACTCTCGAGGTAGTCCCTAGCCTGTCAATGGCCAAAACTGCCTGGAATAAGACCGGAGCGTTGTAAATGCCACAACTATTTACCTCTGTTGATAATGATGGATTGATCAATATTTTGAATGGCGGCGGTATTGGCGTACTGCCTACTGACACAGTTTATGGTCTTGTAGCACGGGCCGCTGATTCAGTAGCGATCCAAAAAATGTACGACACCAAGAAGCGCGCTAGCCAACCAGGAACGCTAATCGCTAGTTCAATTAATGATTTGGCGAAATTAGGGCTAGATTCTAATCAGTTATCATTAGCAGCTAAGTTTTGGCCCGGCCAAATCAGCGTGGTTGTTAATGCCGATAATGTCGCTACTTATCTCAAACAAACGCGAGATAACTTAGCTGTGCGCATTCCCGACTACCCTTCGCTGTCGCGGCTTTTGGCGCGGACTGGCCCGCTGATGACTACTAGCGCTAATCTGCCAGGCCGGCCAATTTCGTCGACAATTGCTGAAGCTAAAGCCTATTTTGGCGACAAGGTTGATTTTTATGTCGATGGCGGCACTATAACTAATAATCAGCCGTCAACTATTATCGGCCTCGATGAGCATGCAAATATCATTATATTTCGCCGCGGGGCTGTTGATATAGATCGGTTATTTACCAAGTAATTTTTTGGTGCTGCGGATAGCTCTTTTAGCTAGCGGTAATCCATGCCGCCAAACTGGGTAGAATTGACTCATCGGATAATCATAAGTACCAGCTAATTTATTCTCATGGCTAGCGAAGCCGCGCTTGAAGTTGCTAACACCGTCGTTGAGCAGGCCGTTCATGTCGTAACGCTTAATTCCCTGCCGCTTACATTCGGCGATGGCGTGCCATTTTAGCGCGTAGTTAGCGCGCGAGGCTTGGCCGCGATCGTTCATACCACCGTATAGCTCGAATGAAGTTTCGCGGCTAGTCGCCAGCCAAAGAAATGATACCGGGCGATTGTCTTCGTAAGCAGCAAAAATCTGCGAGTTCTCCCCTAGTTTGTCATGAATATCGTAATAGTACTGGTCGTCATGCAGAGCGAATTTGGCGCGTTTAGCAGTTTGGCGGTAGATTTCGAGGCAAGCAGCGATGTCTTGGTGTGTTTTTACCGGTTTGATATCAAGTCCAGCCCGGCCGGATTTACGAATATACTGGCGGGTTTTTTTGGTCATCGCGGCCAATAGTTCGTCGGTTGTATGAGTCAAATCCAAAATCAAAGTACGCGATAGCAAAATATTGTTTGGCGATTGGCGCCAGCCTTTGGCACGAAGCGGATGTTCAGTATCTGGCTCGATAGTTAGCACAGCGCATGGCAGATTATGCTTAACGTAATTAACAATTGCCGCCAAAACATCGTCTTCACTGCCTTGTTTGTAAACTGGCCCGCGCGGAATGTAGCTTAACTGATTAAGCGGTTTAGGCAAGTTTCTCAGTAATATTTGCGCAGCGCCAATTGCTTCGTTGCCGTCAACTATAGTAATTCGCTGAACATGCCAATTGTGAGCCGCTTTTACTTCGCCCCACCCCCAGAGCTGCAGCGGGTGCCCGCTAAACTTAGCAACGGTCTTGTCCCAGGCAGCTTTTTCGTCGCATAGTATTGTATCAATCATATGTTTAGTATACATCGTTTGTGCTATAATAGGATAGAACACAAACACGTGGAATAAAAAACAGCAAGAGGTGAGGAATAGCAAACTGTGGAATTGCTATGCTTGGTTATTTTGCTAATTTTCACGTGAAATGAATTGAGAAGGAAATGAGCTTAGCTAAAACTTATACTCCGAACGAATATGAACCGTCAATTTACGCCTTGTGGGAAGAATCTGGCGTATTTAAACCGAAAGGGCAGGGCCAGCCGTACGCGATTGTGATGCCGCCGCCAAATGCTAACGGCAATTTGCATGTCGGGCACGCTTTAGGGTCGGCAATTCAAGATATTTTAGTACGTTATCACCGTATGCAAGGCTATGATGCTGTATATATACCGGGGGCTGACCATGCTGGCTTTGAAACTTGGGTAGTTTACGAGCGCGAGCTAGAAAAGCACGGCCAGACGCGCTTTGACTTCAATCGCGAAGAATTATACGCGCAGGTATGGGATTTTGTAGCTAAACGCCGCGGCGATATGGAATTACAACTGCGGGCGATTGGCGTGGGCGCTGATTGGGACGATTTGGTATTCACGCTCGACGATAAAGTTATCAAAACTGTCTACGATACTTTTGAGAAGATGTGGCAGGACGGCTATATTTATAGAGGCGAACGCATCGTTAATTACTGTACGCAGCATCAGACGAGTTTTTCGGACTACGAGGTTGTTCACAAAAATGAAAAAGGGAAGTTGTGGGAAATCGCTTATCCGCTAATCGATAAAGTCGGCGAAATCGTTATCGCTACGACGCGTCCCGAGACGATGTTTGGCGACGTAGCCGTAGCGGTCAATCCAAACGACGAGCGCTACAAAGACCTTGTCGGCTGCAAAGCGCTGCTGCCGATTGTCAAGCGCGAAATTCCCATCATCGCTGATGATTATGTCGATCCAGCTTACGGCACTGGTATGGTGAAAATTACACCAGCACACGATCCGAATGACTTCGAGGTAGGCAAGCGCCACAACTTGGAGTTAGTCCAGGTAATTGATTTCGACGGCAAAATGATCAATGTGCCGGGTCAATTTGTTGGTATGACGGCGCTAGAAGCTCGTAAACGCGTTTTAGCAGCGCTCGAAATAGACGAATTGCTGCGCGGCGAAAAAGATATCGAGCACCAAGTTGGACATTGTTACAAATGCGGTTCGGTCATCGAGCCACTCGCCAAAGAGCAATGGTTCGTCAAAATGCGCCAATTGGCCGATAACGCTATCGCAGCGATTGAGCGCAAGGAAGTGACGTTTACCCCTGAAAATAAAGGCGATGTTGTCATTAAGTACCTCAAAGATATCAAAGATTGGAATATCAGCCGCCAAATACCGTGGGGCATTCCGATTCCAATGTTTCAGTCCAAAACCAATCTAGACGATTGGCGCTACAGCACCGAAGTTGATAAGAAAGAAATCGTTGTAGATGGTACAACGTATCGCCGCGAGGAGGATACGCTTGATACTTGGTTCAGCAGCGGCCAGTGGCCGTATATCACTACCGATTATTTGGATACTGGCAAACTAGCCAAGTATTATCCGAATACCGTCATGGAGACAGCAGGCGATATTTTGTTTGCGTGGGTAGCGCGGATGATTATGCTGGGCTTGTATCGGACTGGCCAGGTGCCGTTCAAACATGTGTATTTGCATGGCTTAGTACTTGATGAAAAGGGTATCAAGATGAGCAAAAGCAAGGGCAATGTCATCAATCCGATGGAGACAGTGGCGAAATATGGCTCGGATGCGCTGCGTATGGGTATCATTGCTAGCCGCAGTGCTGCTCAGCCGCAAGCGTTTAATACTGGCAAGGTGGTAGCAGCCCGCAATTTCTGCAACAAGCTGTGGAATATTGCTCGCTATACTGAAAATTTGGTTGGCGACCGCACGCCAGCGGTCAGTCCGCAACTACAATCGCTGGCTGACCACTGGATTGCTCGCCAACTAGACGAGGCAGCACAGTCGCTAGATCGGCAGATTGCGACCTATCATTTCGCTGAGGCTGGCGAGACGATTTATCACACCGTTTGGGATGATGTAGCCGATTGGTATATCGAGGCTAGCAAAGTTGAGCAAAATATCGATATGAACGCGTATGTTTTAGACACAATTTTGCGGTTAACGCACCCATTCGCGCCGTTCTTGACCGAAACAATTTGGCAGGCTTTGCCGTGGCACGATACGATTTTGGCTAGCGAAACTATGCCAGATCACCTAGAGTACGATGATATCGCTGCTGCTGCATTCGGCCGCTTGAAAGATTTAGTATCAGAAGCACGCTACGTAGTTAGCGAGCTGCCGGGCAATAAACGCTATGGTCTGTTGTACATGGACGATTCGCTGGTGGCTGATAATATCGAACTTGTCAAGAAGCTAGCGCGCGTTACCTCGGTAGAATATGTTGACCAGGCTAGGGGATTGCGCTTGGCTGCTAGCGGGCGAGACGTTTGGCTAGACATTGACGACGAAACGCTTTACGAGCATCAAGCTAACCTCGAGAAACGTTTAGCCGAAGAACGCCAGCATATCCGAACGCTCGAGACGCGCTTGGCAAACGATAACTATGTAGCCAAAGCTCCGCCGGCTCTGGTCGAGGAATCGCGCAAGACACTCCGTGAAAAACAAGAACTAATTACCCGGCTACAGAACGAGCTGCAAGTTGTGTCGAACAAGTAAAAGCTAGTCGATAACTGGCAAATTCGCGTTATCAAAAGCGTGCCGGCCGCCTTCTTCTAATAAGGCTAAAATATTTTTGTGATGATGGCGGCGATCTGGCGAAATGCTAGGCGATTGGTAGCGAAAACTGTTGCTGAGCATGCCTTCTGAGAGATTATGCTCGGAATGGGTGTGCTGCATTCGCGACTCGTTGATGGTTCGCAAATCTTGCGAACTGAGCTTTTGTATGGAATGATCATGCGTCAAACTGATATCAATAGCATGCCCGAAATGCCCGTCGTGGACAGCAACGCCGCTAGCTATCAGCAGACTGAGTGCGGCGAATAAGGCGTTAATAATGTAAGTAAAATATGTCATAATTATGTTTGTTTTAAGGTATTGTGCTTACAAATATAGCACAAGTATGATAAAAGGTCAATAGTATGTCATAAAAATAAGATTATAAGTTAGTCTGAGGCAGTGTTCGAACGATTCGCAAACAGATTACCGCTAGGTTTTAGCGCGCAGGTTGGCTATCTACTGGTGATGATATTTGCTGCCGCGAGCAATCTCTTGGGCTCGGTATAGCTGCTCGGCGAGGATCAATCGCACCAACTGATGCGGAAAGACTAGCGGTGATAGCGACCAAACCAGGTTAGCGCGTTGTATTAGTGCTGTGCTAACACCAAAGGCGCCGCCGATAACTATCGTGATATTTTTGCCTTGCACAAAGAGCTCATTTAGCTGGCGCGATAGGGTAGGCGAGTCAAACATCTGGCCGCGTTCGTCGAGCAGAATTACGAAATCTTGGGGATGTAAACGCGCTAAAATTCGCTCAGACTCCTCTTGGCGGGCCTGCTGGCCATCTAGCTTGCTATGCGGTATCAATTGCCACTCAAAACTCCAAGGCTGCTTGCAGCGCGTTTGGTAGCGTTTGATGCCGTCGGAGACCCAATCCTCGTGCTTTTTACCAACGGCGATGACAGTGATCATATGGCAATCAAGCGCTCTTTGATACTGTTGGCGATATTATCGAGCCGTTCGTCTGAAATATCGACAGGGTAGTCGTGATGGAGCTGCAAGGTGTCGCGGTCATACAGCGGTACTAGATGGATATGGGCGTGCGGTACGTCGAGACCCTCAACGACTACGCCGACGCGCAAGGGGTTGAGTTCGGCCTGGATAGCCTGGGCGATATTTTTGGCAGTTTGCCAGAGGTGAGTATAAGTCTCGTTGTCGAGGTCCCAAATTAAATCAACCTGTTCTTTGGGCACCACTAACACATGCCCGTCGCTGAGCGGGTTGATATCGAGAAAGGCAATAACATCATCGTCTTCGTAGACTTTGCGGCAAGGAATCTCGCCCTTGATAATTTTGGTAAAAATTGAATCGTCCATGATTACTCCTTGTTTATCATAGTTTTTAGTTTATCAGACGCGTAGTACAGCACGGAAGCCCCCTGCTTGACAGAAAAGGTCAACCCTAGATTCAAGAGGCCTTTTATATCTTTATCGGCAGTTTGGCGAGAGATAGCGTTTAATTCTGCGTGCGAGGAAATGGTGGTAATTTTAAAAATATGTAAAGTATATGTATGTAGTTTACATATTTTTAACATATTAGCAAAAAAGAGCAGCGTAAGGTATAATTACCTATGCAAGGAGAGGTGGCCGAGTGGTTGAAGGCGCACGACTCGAAATCGTGTATGCGGCAACGTATCGCGGGTTCGAATCCCGCCCTCTCCGCCAAGAAATAGCACGAATTTATGGACTGATTATACTCTTGGCAAGAATTTCTAGATTGACCGATTATACGTTATTGCAAAGTTAAGAGAATTTTGGCAATAGTTTGCTCAACAAGCGGCGAGTATTACTTGCGGGCGAAGATTTCTTTGGCGCTGAGTTTGCGGTTGTATTCGAGCGCGCCGAAGCGGAAGATGCGTACGGCGATGGCAATGATGATGGCGGCAGAAACGGCCAGTAGGGCGATACCGATTACTGCTTCGCTGATTCCCAGGTTGCCGGCGGCATTGCGCAGCATCAGCGGGATTGGCGATGTCAGCGGGAAGAGCGACAAGAATTTTACTAGCGGCGCGTTTGGCATTGATATAAACATTGAAACGGCATAAAGCGGGCCGAATAGTAAGATCATTACTACGCCGAAAAAGCTGCCAGCTTCTTTGGCGGTCGGCACGGCGGCGCCGATAGCTACTAGCAGGCCGGTAAACATCATGAAGCTGCTAGCAAAGGCTAGAAAGCCGATGCTGATACGCAGCGGGTCGATTGGCAAGCTGCTGAGGTCGACTGACGGTAGCTTGAGCTGGTCGTGGAAAAACAAGTAGCCAATAAGCACCGGCAAGACTACCAGCAAGCCTTGAACTATTGCCAGAATTATTAGCGAGATAATTTTGCCGACGATTAAAGTTCGCGCTTCGATAGTAGTGAGAATCATTTCGATAACGCGATTTTCTTTTTCTTCGGTGGTGCTGGTCAGCATTTGATTGCCAAAGAAAGTGATTAGGAAATAAAAGAGGATTAAAAAGATACCCGGCAAGATCATCTCTTGGACGCTGTCGTGGATTTTGCCATCGCGGTAAATAGTGCTGGTTGAGTTGATTTTGCCTTGGATAATTTTTTGAATAGCCGGATTAACGTCTGACCGAACAGAGGTGGCTAATAGACTGTTAGCCAGGCTACCATAGCGGCCGTTGTCAAAAATACCGACATCTTTACCGTAAACTTCAATTGATTGCTGGTCGAGATTCTTTGGATAGTAGATGTACGCATCAAGCTGGCCGTTTTTGACGCGGTTAATAGCGTTTTGCTTGTCGCTGGGATTAATTTCGGTGGCTTTCGAGGCGGCGATTAGCTGCGGTTTGACCATCTTTGATTCGTCGGTAATAGCAATGCTGAACGACTGGTTTTTGAGCTTTTCGGCAGCGTCGTTGGTAGCTTGATTAGATAAAAAAACCATTCCGAAAATTGCCGCAAACATCAATGGAAAGCTAATAGCTAGAATCCAAAACGATTTTTTCTTGAGGGCGCGAACGATTTCGAAACGGATAACAGTCGATAAATTATGCATTTTGTTCTTCCTTGTTGTCGTGGCTGTAAACTTGGATAAAGATGTCATCGAGCGATTTGCCGCCAAATTGTTTACGAACGCTGGCGACGGTGCCGTAAGCGCGCGCTGCGCCATCCTTCAGCAGCAGTATGCGGTCGCATAGGCGTTCAACTTCTTCCATCTGGTGGGTAATCATCACGACGGTAGCGCCTTTAGCCTGGTGCTCTTCGATGATTTCCATCAGTAGCCGGCGATTAACCGGGTCAAATCCTTTGGTTGGCTCGTCGAGAATTAGCAGCTCTGGGTTGTCGATGACTGTGATGCCGAGCTGGACTTTTTGCTGCTGGCCGCCCGAGAGCTTATCGAGGCGAGTTTTGGCTTTGTCGAGCAAATCAACGCGCTTCAAAAAATCAAGCGATTTTTGCCGGGCGTCGAGGCGGCTCATGCCTTTGAGCTGGCCGAAATAAGTCATGATGTCGATAACCGGCTCTTTTTTGTAAAGGCCGCGCTCTTCGGGCAGATAACCCAGTTTGATACCGCTTGATACCGAATAGGGTTTGCCGCCGACTAGCAGTTCGCCAGTAGTTGGCTGGTAAATGCCGAGCAGGGCGCGAATAGTGGTAGTTTTGCCTGAGCCGTTGCTGCCGAGAAAGCCGAATGTTTCGCCGCGCTTGACTTCGAAGCTTAGATCCTTGATGACTTCGGTTTTGCCGAATTGCATCTTGAAATGAGCAATAGAAATAATAGGTTCCATATTTTCCATGATAGCATGGGCCAAGCCAGTTGTGAAAATTACTAGCAAAAATGCTTGAAAAATCCATATTTAGCGTTTATGCTTGGTATACAGACGCTATATGTATAGTGTTTAGTAAAATAGACAAATATGCAAATAAATTGCGCAAAGCAGACCCAGATGGTCTAGCTAGTTTTTTGCGCTCAAAAATAGCAGCTAGAAACAAGAAAGGAAACGATGGCAGATATTACAGTTGTGAAGCGCGACGGTAGCCAGCAGCCGTTTGACGCTAACAAAATTAATTTAACTCTGCTGGCAGCTAGCGAAGGCTTGCCAGACCAAATTGCGAAGGTAGCGCAAATAGCGGCCGAATTGCAGTTGACGCTGTTTGACGGCATTACTACCGAGCAGCTTGATGAAGCGCTTATCCAGACGGCAGTCCAAAATGTCAAAGACGACCCGGACTTTGATACAATTGCGGCACGGTTACTGCTGCGAACTATCTACCAGCAAGTACTCGGCGATTATACTGACGAAATCGAGCTTAAAAAGCTACACGCGCAAAAGTTCCCTATCTATATTTGCCAAGCCGCTGAAGAGGGCCTACTAGATAAGCGAATGGCTGATTCGCAGCTATTTAACCTCAAAAAGCTGGCGATGGCGCTTGATCCGAGCAAGGATTCACTTAGCAAATATCTCGGCGTAGTTACCAACCGCAATCGTTACGCGCTGCGGCGCCAAAGCGGCGATCCGATCGAGGTGCCGCAATTCACTAACATGCGTATTGCTATGGGTTTGAGTTTTAACGAAGTCAATCCGACTGAGGCAGCGATAGGTTTTTACCGCCACATGGCTAATCTGGAGTACAGTCCGGGCGGCAGCACGCGGGTTAATGCCGGCGGTTCGTTTCCGCAGCTTAGTAATTGTTTTGTCATGGAGGTTCAGGACGACATGGAGTCTATCGCCAAAAGTATCCGTGACACCATGTTTATCGCTAAAGGTACTGGCGGTATCGGCATTAGTATGAATAAATTGCGCGCTGCTGGTAGTCCTGTCAAAACCACCAATACCGAGTCAACCGGTCCGATTCCATTCATGAAAATGATTGATACGGCGCTGTTTGCGGTGTCGCGCAAGGGTAAGAAAGCGGGTGCGGCAGCAGCATATATGGAGAACTGGCATCTTAATTTTTCGCAATTCCTCGATTTGCGCCAGAATTCGGGCGACCCGTACTTGCGGACGCGATTTCTAGATACGGCGGTGTTTATCTCGGACGAGTTTATGAAGCGCGTCCAAGGCGGGCAGGATTGGTATCTGTTTGATCCGGCTGAAGTTAGCGACTTAAATGAACTATACGGTGAAGCGTTCAGCCGTCGCTACCAGGAATACATCAAGTTAGCAGAAGCTGGCAAAATTAACCGCTTCGAAGTCGTGCCGGCCCGCCAACAATTCCGCCAGATTCTTAGTAGTCTGCAAGCGACTGGGCACCCTTGGCTAACCTGGAAGGATGCCATCAATTTGCGGGCGCTCAACAATAACACTGGGACAATCCACCTCAGTAATTTGTGCACCGAAATAACTTTGCCCGAGGACGAAAATAATATTGCGACCTGTAATCTGGTTAGTATGAATTTATCAGCTTTTCTCAATACTGATAAGACTTGGGATTGGGATCGTTTGGCGGTATCAGTACGCTCCGCCACGCGCCAGTTAGATAACTTGATTGATATCACGAACACGCCAGTTACCGAAGCTATGCATAGTAATGAGCAGAATCGGGCGCTTGGGCTCGGCTATATGGGGTTGTCGGATGTTTTGGAGAAGCTAGAGATTAGTTACGAAAGCGAAGCTGCCTACGATCTGGTTGACCAGCTAACTGAGTTTATCAGCTACCATGCCATTGATGAATCGGCTAACCTAGCAGCTGAGCGCGGCAGCTATCCGAACTTTGCTGGCAGCGGCTGGAGCAAGGGCTTATTGCCTGTCGATACTGTTGATAAACTTACAACAGAGCGCGGCGTTAAGGTAAAAATTGATAGTAAATCGCGCCTGGATTGGGAAGTGCTGCGCCAAAAAGTCAAAAAAGGTATGCGTAACGCAACTTTGATGGCCATCGCACCGACAGCTAATATTTCGCATGTGGCAGGTACGACGCCGGGACTTGACCCGCAGTTTAGCCAAATTTTTAGCCGTAGTACGCTCAATGGCAAATTTCTAGAGGTTAATGCTAATTTAGTGCGTAAACTCAAACAACTTAATCTGTGGGAATCGCTCAAAGACGACTTGCTGGCGAATCAGGGCGATATTCAAGGTTTCGAGCAAATTCCGCAAGCAGTCCGCGATGTCTACAAAACTAGTTTTCAGCTGAGCCCGTACGCCTTTATCGAGGTAGCAGCGCGAGCGCAAAAATGGGTTGACCAAGCGATTAGCCGCAATATGTATCTAGAGTCGCGTGATATTGATGAATATATCGAAATCTATTCAGAAGCGTGGCGCCGCGGTTTGAAAACGACATATTATCTGCATGTCAAGCCGCGCCATCAATCCGAGCAAACCACCGTCACATCGCAATCGGTACAGAAAGTTCGTACCGACAGCGCGAAAAGAGTAAGCGGTTTCGGCTTTGCTCGGCGCAAACAATCATAAACGTTGCTAAATCACAATAATAAGGAGGAAATATGACGCAAACAACACAACCGCAAGGTATTTTGGGATCGGGCCTGCGCGACGGCTTGCAACTCAAGCCAGTACGCTACCAGTGGGCGATGGATTTGTATAATCAGGCAGTTGCTAACACTTGGTTCCCGAACGAAGTACAACTAGTACAAGATTTGGCGGCGTTCGAGAAGCTGACCGACGACGAAAAACATGCGCTGAAAACAGTGATTAGTTACTTAAACCCAAACGAATTACTTATCAATAAGTCGTTAGCTTTTGGTATTTATCCATACGTCAATGCCGCCGAGGCGCACTTGTATCTATCGAAACAGATGTGGGAAGAAGCTAACCACTTTATGACATTTGAATACATTATCGAAACGTTTCCGTTTGACCGCCAAGAAATTTATGCGGCAGGCTACGGCAAGAAAAGCCTAAAAGACAAGTCTGACTTCCAGACCAAGTATGTCGGCCGCATGCTGAATGATAAGCTGGATGTTACTACTACAGAGGGCAAAAAAGATTTTGTGCGCAATCTGGTAGCTTATAATATTGTGCTCGAGGGTATTTGGTTTTATAGTGGTTTTATGGTTGGCATGAGTTTTCGCCGGCGTAATTTGCTGCGCAATGTCGGCAGTTTGCTAGATTGGATTACCAAGGACGAAAATCTGCATTTAACTTTCGGTATTAACCTGCTGTTGACAATTCTCGATGAAAATCCAGATTTGCAGACGCAAGAATTCGCCGACGAGATTCGCGATCTGATTTTGCAGGCGGTAACGCTCGAAGAGGCTTACAATAAGGATATGCTGCCAAAGGGTATCCTGGGCTTGAATGCGGATTATGTGAACCAGTATGTTAAGTTCATGACTGACCGCCGCCTGGAAGAACTGGGTTTCGAGAAAGAATACAACATACCTAATCCAGCCAAGTGGATGGCAGCGGCCAACGATACGCTTGAACTAGTTAATTTCTTCGAGAGTACTAATACGAATTATGAAGTTAACACCGTAAAGTAGCAGTTTTAGCAATTGAATAAGCGGCTTATTAGCCTATAATGAATATAAGCAAAGGGGAAAATAATGAATCCATCAGCGATAATTAACGACGACATGACGCTCGAGGAAAAACTCGAGGCGATTGAACGCGAAATAGCCAAAGCGCAAGCTGAGGCTGATCAAAAAGCTGAAGCTGACGGCGTACCATCAGCGCCAATTGATCCGGCAACACTAACTATGTGTGAGGGCTGCCAATAGACACGCTACATATAGCGTACTCTAAGCGGTTATGCTATAATAAGGGCCCATGAAAGAGCAATCATACATGGGCAAACAGACAAAATATATCTTTGTAACTGGCGGCGTTCTCTCGGGGGTAGGGAAGGGAATTACCGCTGCGAGCATCGGCGCGGTTCTCCAGGCCAAGGGTATTAAAGTCTCGATTCAGAAATGCGACCCGTATCTCAATGTGGATGCGGGTTTGCTTAATCCGGCAGAGCACGGCGAATGCTTCGTGACGCGCGATGGTGCTGAAACCGACCTTGATCTTGGTCATTACGAGCGGTTTTTAGATATAGAGTTGACGCAGAAAAACGCCACACTGGCGGGACGCTTACTTTCAGAGCTGATTGCCGATGAACGCGCCGGTAAGTTTCACGGCAAAACTGTCCAGCTAATCCCGCACTTAACGCACGCCATTCAAGAGTCAATTATTGCGGCTGGCGAAGGCAGCGATGTGCACATCGTAGAAATCGGCGGTACAGTGGGCGACTACGAGGGATTAAGCTTTATCGAGGCGATCCGCGAATTTGCTCACAAAATCGGCAAGGAGCGCTGCTTGTATGCGCACGTGGTTTATGTGCCGTTTATTGATACCAGTAAAGAGTTCAAGAGTAAGCCGGCGCAAAATGCCTTAAACGATTTGCGCGGTTTCGGTATTGTGCCAGAGATTGTGGTTGTCCGCAGCGACGAGCCAGCGCCTGAGTCGGTTGCTCAAAAAATTGCTTTGTACGGCGGCGTTGACTTGCCGGGGGTGCTGATGCTGCCAAATCTCGATACCGTATTTATGATTCCCGAGCGAATAGCTGCTAGCCCATTAATGACAATTCTCGATAAGTTCACTGGTAATTTTGCTCAGCCGAATCTCGCGAAATGGCAAGCGTTAACTCAACTGCAAAGCAAAAAGCCAACTGATATCGTGACTGTCGGTTTAGTCGCTAAATATATGGAAAACAAAGATACTTATCTGTCGGTGACCGAGGCGCTCAAGAGTGCGGCTTGGCATGAAAATGTTGGTTTGCATATCAAGTGGCTCAATGCCGAAACAGTTACCGAGCGCGATTTCGAGACGGTTGATGCTCTGCTGGTGCCAGGCGGCTTTGGTCCGCGCGGGATTGAGGGCAAGATTGCGGCAGCGCAGTATGCGCTTGAGCGCGATGTACCGTATTTGGGGATTTGCTTAGGCTTGCAGACAGCGGTAATTGCGGCGGCGCGGCGAGCCGGGCTTGACGATGCTAACAGCACGGAGTTTGACGATGCTACGACGCATGATGTGGTGTATATTATGCCTGGCCAAGAGGGCAAAGAATCGACTGGCGGTACACTGCGGCTAGGTAATTACCCAGCCGTGTTTACGCCAGGGTCGCTTGTTTCTAAAATATATCAATCTGATCACACCGAAGAGCGCCATCGTCACCGATATGAGGTGAACCAGCAGTTTCTAGATGAGATTGCTCGTGGCGGCGTGGCGGTGTCGGGCTTGTCGCCAGACGGGCGGCTAGTCGAATTTGTCGAGGCGCCAAATTGCCGCTATTTTGTCGCAACGCAAGCGCACCCCGAGTTTCGTTCGCGGCCAATGCGGCCGCATCCGCTGTTTGCTGGACTGATTAGAGCGGCTGTCTCTTGACAAATTATACTACTTATGCTAATATGAAAATATGGCAGAAGAAGAAAAACAAAAAGTAGAAGATTTCGAGCCAACTTACAACGAGAGCAGCGACGATACAGCGATGTTGCGAGCGGTGCTGCAATCGGATCATGCTCGTAATATTACGCCAGTATCGGTGTATCGCCAGCCAGATTTTGACGGCACGGAAGATTAACTGTAGTAAAAGTGTTATAATATGGTCTATGATTGATTGTGTTATTACACTGAAGAAAATAATTGACAAACTATATCAGCAGCAGGTTGATGTACAGTTAACGCGCCCTGACCCGAAGTTTGGCGACTTTGCGACCAATGCGGCGCTGCAGTTAGCCAAGCCACTGGGTAAGAATCCGCGCGAGATTGCCGAGGCGATTGCTGAGGAGCTGCGCGGCCGCCAGGAGTTTAGCGAGGTCAATGTGGCTGGGCCAGGCTTTATCAATGTGAAATTGAGCGACCAAGCGGTATTGGAATCGCTGAAAGTGCGGCCAGCGACTAATCGTGCAGGAAAAACAGTGGTTATTGAGACCAATTGTCCAAATCCGTTTAAGGCCATGCACATTGGTCACGCGTTGAATGCGATTTTGGCGGACACCATGGCGAATTTGCTGGCGGTAGATGGTGCGTCAGTACACCGAGTGAGTTACCACGGTGACGTCGGCACACATGTCGGCAAGAGCATGTGGGCGATTCTTCGCGAAATTGATGGCGATGCCAGTAAGCTAGACGCTATTCCAGCCGACAAACGCAACGAATTTATGAGCCGTATGTATGTTGAAGGGGCGCGGGCAGCTAAAGAATCGCCAGAGGCGCGGGCAGAAATTGACGAGCTAGCCAAGCAATCGTTTGTACTGGATGATCCGCTGTATAAGCAGGTGTACGAGATTTGTAAAGCCTGGAGTTTTGATGAAATTGACGCCAATGTGGCGCGGCTGGGAAATGTGCCAATTGAACGGCGTTATGTCGAGAGTGAAACCGAAGTGCCAGGCAAAGCCTTGATCAAAGCAAAAACCCCAGAGGTCTTTACCAAATCAGATGGTGCGTATATCTTCAAAGGCAGCCAATACGGTGCGTTTGATAATGTGTTCATCGGTTCGCACGGCAACGGGTTGTACGGTGCGCACGATATGGGGTTGATTCAGCTGAAGCATCAAGATTATCCAAACTTGGACCTGTCGATTACCGTCAACGGCGAAGAGCAGGCGGCGTATTTCCGAGGCGTGATCGCCGCTAGTGAGTTAGCGATTCCAGAATTGAAAGGCAAATTATTTAACTATGCAACTGGTCTGGTTAAGCTAACGACCGGCAAAATGAGTTCGCGTACCGGCGAGGTGATTACTATCGATTGGTTGTTTAACGAGTTCAAGAAAGCCATCACCCAAGCTGGCGGCGAGCCGACCGACGAGGTGGTGGCGGGTGCGCTGCGCTATCAATTTTTGAAAGTGAAAATCGGTAGCGACGTAGTGTTTGACATCAATGACGCGGTCAGTTTGACGGGTAACACTGGTAGTTACCTGCAATACGCGCACGCTCGGGCGCGGGGTATTTTGGCGAAATCTGAGCAAGCAGTTGCTTTCCCGATGGAATTGTTCGACGAAGATCGGCTGTTAGTCAGGAAAATGAGTGAATACGCTGAGGCGGTTAACCGCGCTACCGAAAGTTTGGAGCCGCATTATATCTGCGCCTATTTGTTTGAGCTGGCACAAGAATTCAACCGCTACTACGAGAAAAACCAAGTTGTTGGCAGCGATAAAGAAGCGCACCGCGTCGGCATCGTGGCAGTGTATGCTGATATCTTGAAGGCGGGGCTGACGATTTTGGGCATCGCGGCGCCAGAGCGCTTGTAAGGTTGCGGAATAAACTAATACGAGCGATTTATTACAAGAAACCAGGTTATAATCAAACAGTTAAAGGAGGCTAAATGCCATCAGAAACAGTCAAAAAAGCCAAAAAATCAGCTGCCAAAAAGCTAGCCGACAAAAAATTGGCGCAAACAATAGTTAAAGACACCCATATGGGCGGTTTCGTTAATTTTATCCGTGAGCAGGGTATAGTCGGACTAGCAGTTGGTCTGGCGATCGGTACGGCAGCTGGCGATACGGTGAAAAAGTTGGTGACGGCATTTATTGACCCGCTAGTGCAGCTGATCGTCGGTTCGCAAAAAGGCCTGCAGGCGGCGTCGTTTACCGTCGAAATTGCTGGCCGCAAAGCTGAATTTCTCTACGGCGCGTTTGTCAGTTCGCTGATTACGCTGTTGGCGGTGGCCTTTGTGGTGTATGCAATTGTACACTTTTTCAAGCTGGATAAATTAGATAAGAAGAAAGATTAACGTTTTTGAGGCTTAGCCGCGACTTGATGAGAGCGGCGGTCATTGCGGCGGCTTGCCTCGGCGGTATAAAAATGCTAACTAATCAGCGTACCGACTGTTTCGCCGCGGGCGGCTCGGGCGATATTACCGTCGGTGAGTAGGTCGCAGATGATAACTGGGATATGTTCGTCCATGGCTAGACCGATGGCAGCTTTGTCCATGACGGTGATATCAGGGTTGGTTAGAGCGTCGTGATAGCTGAGCTTATCAAATTTGGTGGCGTCAGGGAATTTGGCAGGATCTTTATCGTACACTCCATCAACTTTCGTTGTTTTGATCACAACGTCGCACTGCATTTCTAAAGCTAGGTTCAGGGCGGCAGTGTCGGTGGTCAGGAATGGCCGGCCAGTGCCGCAGGCAACGATGACCACCCGGCCCTTTTCGATGTGGCTGAGCGCCCGGCGAAAGGTGTAGTGATCAATAAATTGATTAATTTCGACAGTGGACAGGGCGCGGGTCGGCAAGCCAGCGTCGTTGAAAACGTCAGCTAGAGCGATGGCGTTCATCAGGGTAGAGAGCATGCCTATATTATGGGCCGAGACAGGCTGAATACCGTGGCCGATGATTTGTTTGCCGCGGACATAATTGCCACCGCCGACCATAATGACGACTTCGGCGCCGCTACTCAAGGCTGGTTTGATTTGTTCAGCAATCCAGCGGGCGCGCTTGGGGTCGAAGCCGCTGGCGAACTCGCCCTGAAGCTGCTCGCCAGAGAGTTTGAGGAGAATACGTTTGGTCATGGGTTTAGTATAACACGAGAGGCCCTTACGTGTATTTATCGTGCATTCAAATCGGGATATTATATTGGTAAATATTCTAGTAATACCTACAACAGTGTGTTATAATATTAACGAGGGGCTGGTTGATGGTCGGCCTCTGGCGCATTTTAGAATATAGCATAAGACGGTAGGATTCGAGCTCTCTTGAGTACTGTGAAATGGTGGTTTTCACGGCGCTAAAGAGAGCTCGGTAACGGATCGAGCTCCACTATAGCCCCGGACGGGGCAGAAAGGGGTCGAGATGGTCGAAGAGCAGAAGGAGGATCAGGAACTCCTCCCCCCCCCTTGTTGAGGGGGTTCTTGATGCACTCCCGACTCGGCACCTGGGGGTGCCGAGCTTGGGGCTTAAGCGACAGGTCGGTGTACGCCGGCCTGTCGCCGTATATATTTTCACCCTAATGGAGCCGTCTTTGGGTGACGGCTTCATTAGGGTGAAATTCTCTTTCTCAGGCATTGGATGCCTGAGAAGCATTACCTACGAGGGGATCGAGGTGCCGGCTCTCTACGTCGGCCTCGATCCTTGGAGGGTCATCCACGAGACTTGGCGGCTTCTGCCGCCTAAGTCTATGCGATAACCACCTCCCACCCCGCCCCGGCGGGGGTTGCCTGGCCTTTCTTGGCCGCAACTCTCGCCGGGGCGGCAGACCCCTCTTCGCGCCAGGAGGGGTATTTTCTTTGTATTAGAGCGTTTGCTGCAGCAGGTGCCGGAACAGTTTTCTAGAGATTACTACGATACCAAAAAGTAGTATACTAGAAGTATGAAAGCTAGTTTCAAGCCAAAAAAGATTTTATGGGTGGATTTGGAGATGACCGGGTTGGATCCGGTGCATGATGAGATTTTGGAGGTGGCGGCGATCGTTACCGATTGGGATTTTACGGAGATGGCGACGTATCAGGGCGTGGTGCGGCACGATCCGGCGAAACTGGCTCAGCTGCTGGATCGGAACGCCAGCTTTTGGAATGAACATCCGGAGGCGCGCCGTGGTTTGGAGGAACAAAATGCCTCGGGTAAGCCGCTGGCCGAGGTGGAGCATGATTTGCTGGCGTTTTGCGATGAATACTTTGCGAGCGAATCACGGATTTTACTGGGCGGCAATTCTATTCACCAAGACCGGCGATTCATCGATCAGTGGTGGCCTACGTTGTCAAAAAAACTACACTATCGGATGCTGGATGTCAGTGCTTGGAAAGTAGTGTTTGAGGGCAAATATGGCAAGAAATTTGCTAAACCAGAGGATCATCGGGCGCTGGAGGATATTCGCGGTAGTATCATGGAGTTACAATATTATTTGAAGAAGGTGAAAGCGTGACAGATAAAATATGGCATGATATCAGCGAGGATTCGCTAGAAGTACGGCAAAGTTTAATTGAAAAATTAAACTTATCGGAGTTGCAGCGGCGGATTTTGATTGAAAACCGTTGGCTGCCGCAAGCGGTCGAAGGCGGCGATTGGCTACTGATTAAGGCGGAAATCCCAAGTATTGAACGCCGCAATGTTCATTGGCAAGGGCTGACGATTTTGCTCAGTAAAAACAAAGTTATCACCTTGCACCGCGACGAATTAGATAGCGAGGTTACCGAGCGGATTGAAGCGTACCGGCCAGGCGCTTTGTCGCCGTCGCTAATCGCAGCAACGATGATTCAATTTACAGTCGAACAGTATATGCCGATTCTTAATTCAATTGACGATGTAACCGATCAATTAGAAGATACAATGATTCGCGATCCGGGCAAGCATCAGTTGCAGCAGCTTTTTGTGTATAAGCGCCAGCTAGCGGATTTGCGCAAAGTGATTTTGCCGCTGATGAATATGCTAAATGGTTTGAGTAACGGCCGATACGGTATTTTTGATGAAAAGTGCGCGATTTATGCGCGCGACAGCTACGATTACGCTTGGCGCGTGCACGAGCTAATCGATACCATGCGCGATCTATTGACTAGTGCGCTGGATATGTATTTGTCGGTAGTGTCTAATCGAATGAATGATGTAATGAAGCGTTTGACGATTGTAACGACGATATTTATGCCGATGTCGTTTTTGACAGGTCTGGCAGGCATGAATTTTTCGCAACTGCCGTTTCATAGCGATGTAATGTTCTGGATAACGATGGCGCTGCTGGTCGTTTTGCCGATATTGATGCTGGTATATTTTATACGGAGCAAATGGCTATGACGCACCAACAGTTTGAAGAGTTTTTGCTAAGTTTGCCAGGCGCCTGGTTGGACTATCCGTTTGGCGATAAGGTGGCTGTGTACAAAGTCGGCCGCAAAGATGCCGGCCAAAGCGAAAAGATGTTTGCGTTGATAGCCGAAAATTCAAAACCGTTACGGATTAGCTTGAAATGTGATCCGCAATTGTCGTTAAAGTTACAACAAAAATACGAATCGGTTCAGCCAGGCTTTCATCTTAATAAAAAACACTGGATTACGGTGATTTGCAGCGGCCAGCTCAGCGACGAAGAACTTTTTGATCTGGCGCGGTTGAGTTATCGGCTAGTAACGGAATAGCTGCTACTGCTTGGTTGAAGCGAAGTCGTGGTAAGCTTTGAGGATAACGTCGATATTATTAATGGATTCGTCGCAGAACGAGCGGATTGATTTGGAGTCGCTAACCTTTTTAAGCTTGTTGAGCTGCGACTTTAAAATGGTTAATTCGTAAGTCATGGCGGTGGCGTAGCTGCTGTCGAGCTTGCCTTTTTGGTAGGAATCGTTGAGCTTTTTCTGCAGGGCTTCTAGGTAGCTTTTTTCGGTACTAGAGGATTTTTTCTGGATTTTGCGCTCTTTGATGATGGCGTCTAGCCGAGTCTGCATGGTCGTCAGGGTACTGTTGAGCGCAGTGTTGGCCTCGGCAATTTCAGTCTGTGTCAGGCGGCCTTCGTTTTCATCGACGACTTTGTTCAGTGTATCGGTGCGATCGCGGATCGGCTGGATTAAACTGTTGGCATCAGATGCGCCAGGGTTGATGATTAGAATCAAAATGATGATAACGCTAGCAATAACAGTGCCAATGAGCGCAAATATAGCGATTCGATTGATGGCGTGCTGTTCTTGCGGAGCGATGCGGTTAAGGTAGTCAACAGTATTATAATCATCATCCGAGCTGCTGGCGTAAACTGGGAAAGTGCTTAGCGGCTGCGGTCCTGTGTCGTACGATGGCGCGGTTTGGTTAATTTGCGGTAGTTGATTAGGCTGATTAGCTGCCAGGCTGGATGTTTGCTGCGGGTATGCCGGCGGCTGCGTCTGGGCGGCTTGGTTATTGTAATACGGATTAGGCGCCGTTTGCTGCTGCGGTGTTTGCTGGCTGTAGACCTGATTGTACGGTGCGGCTGGCTGCTGCGGGTTTTCTGGCGGTAAATTATTAGCAGAACCCTGCGAATACGGTTGTTGCGGATTGGTGTAAGGGTCCTGATTCATACCTATATTTAACCACAACCGATAACAGAGGTAAAGAGTGATATACTAAAATGTATGGATGCCAAGGAGGAAATTCGCTCGCGGCTTAATATCGAAGATGTGATTGGCGAATATGTTGAGCTGAAGCGGGCAGGGCGCAGCTATAAGGGGTTAAGTCCGTTTACTGGCGAGAAAACGCCAAGTTTCTTTGTGAGTCCCGAGAAAAATATTTGGCATGATTTCTCGAGCAACAAAGGCGGCGATGTTTTCACTTTTGTGATGGAGGCCGAGGGGATGGATTTTCGCCAGGCGATGGAATTTTTGGCGCGCAAAGCTGGGGTTGATCTCAGCGAATATCAATCGGCTGGTGCCAAGAAGCGCAGCGCCTACAAAAAGCGGCTGTTGGCAGCCAACGAGCTAGCAGCACGATATTTCCAACAGAGTTTATTGCGTAGCCAGCAGGCGATTGAATATGTTTTTAAGCAGCGAGGATTGTCGCGGCAAACTGTCCAAGATTTTCAGATTGGTTATGCGCCGGATAGCGGCACGGCGTTGCTAGCGGCGCTCGAAAAAAGAGGTTTCACTAAGCGAGAGATCAACGACGCGGGGCTATTAAACCGCTATGGCAAGGATTTGTTTCGCAGTCGAATGATGATTCCGTTGATGGATCAGGGCGGGCAAGTAATTGGCTTTACCGGGCGGATTATTGGCAATGTGCCGAATGCGCCGAAATATCTGAATACGCCGCAGACATTACTATATGATAAGGGTCGTCATATTTTCGCGTTGAGCCAAGCCAAGGATGCGATCCGTAAAAGTGGCTTCGTAGTGATGGTTGAGGGGAACTTGGATGTAGTTAGCAGCCACCAAGCGGGCGTAGCGCAAACAGTCGCGACTGCTGGCACGTCGATGACTGAAAATCATCTCAAAGCGGTCAAACGGCTGACCAGCGATGTTCGCCTCTGTTATGATAGCGATAAAGCGGGCGTGGCAGCGACCGAGCGGGCAATTGAGCTGGCTTCGCACGAGGGCGTTGAGCTAACAATTATTTCGTTGCCAGATGGCGCTAAAGATCCAGATGAATTGATCAAATCGAGTGTTCAGGCGTGGCGCGAAGCGGTAACTCGCAACGAGCCGGCTGTCGAATGGGTGTTGCGCCAGCATGCCGGGCGATGCGATTTGGATACAGCGGTTGGCCGGCGAACTTTTACTACGGCAGCGCTGCGAGTAGTGCGCGGGCTAGCTGACCCCGTCGAGCGCGAATACTATATCAAGCGGATAGCTGCTATGTCGCATACTAGCGAGGAGGCGGTGCGCCAAAAATTAGCTGGTGAGCCAGTCAAGAAACAAACTTTCAAACCCGTTGTTGCAGATGTATCGATTATTAAGAACGAACAGGCGGTGCTAGAGGATAACATTTTGGCTTTGGCGCTTTATGATGCTAGGTGTTTAGAAGAATTGCGCCGCGCCGGCCGCCAGCAGTGGAGCAGTGCCGAACGAGAGTTATTAGCGACGGTACTCCTCGAAGAAGACGATCCGCAAAATCGCCCTAAAAAGTTGCAAAAAGCTGATATTTATGTAAAAATGGTATCATTGCGCGCTGAGGAGCGTTACGCAGCGTGGGATAGCGGCGATCGCTATGTCGCGATGTGCCAACTGCTGCGGGATAAAGAGGATAAACATAACAAACAAACTCAACAAGAATTATTAGCTAAGTTACGCGACGCTGAAGCTGCTGGCGATGAGGCAGCGGCTAGAGAGTTGCGTGCGGCACTCAATAACATAATCAAGGAGAAAGCTCGTGACAAACGACGACCAAGCGCAGAAGCCATCTGACGACAATATACAAGATCAAGACATCAATGAGCCTGATATCAACGATTTGATGGACGAAGATACTCCTGAAGATGTACTCAATGCTAATCAATATTTCGACGATATTTCGGACGACTCAGTGCGGCTGCATTTGCGAGAGATTGGCAAAATCCCGCTGCTGAGCGCCGAGGAAGAACTAGAATTGGCAAAACGCGTCAAAGAAGGCGACAAGAAGGCCAAAGACAAGATGGCCGAGGCGAATATGCGTCTGGTGGTATCGATCGCTAAACGATATTCGGGCCGCGGCTTAGACTTCTTGGATTTGATTCAAGAAGGGCATACTGGTTTGTTGCGCGCGGTTGAAAAATTTGATCCGGATAAAGGCTTTAAATTCTCGACTTATGCTACCTGGTGGATTCGCCAGGCGATTACCCGGGCGATTGCTGATCAGGCGCGAACGATTCGTATTCCAGTTCACATGGTAGAAACCATCAATAAATTGCTGCGCACGCAGCGGCGCATGACACAGGAGTTGAACCGCGAGCCAACGATTGAAGAGCTAGCTAAAGAGCTAGAGATGGAACCAGAAAAAGTCGAATATGTCATGAAAATCAAGCAGGACATTTCGAGCTTGGATGCTGGTGTCGGCCGCGACGGCGATGACGAAGGCGAGTCGGTGCTGGGCGATTTCATTGAGGATGAAGGTACGATTAGTCCAGAGGAATCAGCCTCGAATCAGCTGTTAAAGGAACAAGTTAAAGATTTGCTAAGTACGCTGAGCGATCGCGAACAAAAGATTGTCCGGATGCGCTTTGGATTAGATAGCGGCAAGAGCCATACGCTTGAAGAGGTTGGCCAGGAATTTGCGGTGACGCGCGAGCGAATTCGCCAGATTGAAGCTAAAGCGCTAGCGAAGCTACGCAAGCATAAAGACGCTAAAAAACTTTATACTTACTTGCAATAGTTTTGATTTTAGGTGTTATACATTAACAAAACCAGTTGTACTGAGCAGCGAATTAATCTTGGCATATAGCGCAGTGATATCGCTGTCGTTAATTAAATAATAATCAGCGATAGCTATTGGTCCGCCTTTTTCGATGTCTTCAATCTCTGACCAGTCGCGCTGGTTAGCTTGTTCGGCGGTGAATGGCCGCTCGGGGCGAGTTGCGAGACGGCGGTGGCGCAAATGTTTTGGCGCGACAATGGCGGCAACGATGAGTTCGCCAGGAAACTCGTGTTTGAGAAACTTGTACTCTGTCCAGGAATAGAGCCCGTCGAACAATAAACGATGCTGGCCAGCATCAATTAAGCGGTGCAATTGCTCGGCAGCGCGGCGGACGATAACGTCTTTGCCGTCGCGTTCGCGCCACTGTTTGCGAAATTCGGCTTGCGATTCGGGCGTGATTTCAACGCCTCGGGCGCGCATTTCGTCGTACAAAATGCCGCCGCCGTAGATTTTGGGAAAACCTTTGGCGGCTACGAAATTGGTTGCTTCGGTTTTACCGGCGCCAGGCAGCCCGACGAATGCCAAAATCTTGGCTGGTTTTTCTTGTGATGTCATAACCTTAGTATACATGATTATGGCTATATTCGCTTGTAAGTAACAGCCCTTAGATAGCGTATAATATAAATATGGTCAAACGCTTAGTGATTATCGACGGTAAAAGCGTGTTCTATCGCGGTTATTATGCTATGCCTGGGTTGTCGACCGCAGACGGGACACCGACAGGCGGCGTGTATGGTTTCGCGGCGCTGAGCTTGGAATTAATTAAGCAACTTAACCCGGATTATGTCTGCGTAGCGTGGGATAAACGAGGAACGAATATTCGCCGCCGCCTGGCAATTTACTCTGAGTATAAGGCCGGCCGCAAACCAGCACCGCCAGATTTTTATGCGCAGATTCCGATTTTGCACGAGCTACTGGCGGCTTTTGGCTGGCCGCTGTATGAATTTGATGATTATGAGGCCGACGATATCATGGCAACGCTAGACAAGCAGGCTGAACAGCACGGCGGCATCGAAACTTATTTGATTACTAGCGACTTGGACGCGCTGCAAATTCTCGACCAAAATACATATCTTTATGCGCTCAAAAAAGGCCTGACTAACATTGATAAATTTGACATTCCAGCGTTTGAAAAGCGCTACGGTATTCGGATTGGCCAATTTCTCGACTTGAAAAGCTTGAAAGGCGATTCGTCGGATAATATCCCTGGGGTGCCGGGGGTCGGCGAGAAGACAGCCGTCAAATTACTACAACAATTTGAAACGCTAGACGGTGTTTATGATAATCTATGGCAGATTAAAGACAGTTTGCGCCGCAAACTAGAAGCTGGTAAAAAATCTGCTTATATGAGTAGGGAATTGGCGCGGCTATTCACCGATGCGCCAGTGAAACTCGATTTAGAGGCAATGAACGTGCGCGACTTAGACACGGCAAAGTTGCGAGAGTTACTCGAAAAGCTGGAGTTTCGCTCATTGTTGCGAAAATTACCACAGCACATGCGCGACAGTTCTTCGGAAGTGACTCCAAATAATATTCTTGCGCCAGCTGTTGAAATATCGGGCGATAAAGTCGTACCGATGTTGGTAATGGCGCCGGAATTACTGGTAATTTGGGATGGTGATACGGTTTGGCTGAGCTATGAAAAAGGCAAGGTCGCTCGCTTGCCGCTGGCTAAAGCAAGCGCTATTTTAGCAGAAGCTTTGATAGTTGGCCACGATACCAAGGAGTTTTTCAAAGCACTTCTCGGTGCTGGTTGCCAGCAATTGCCGACTGTTAAGCACGATACCGCGCAGGGCTCGTTTCTGTTAAATCCTTTGCGTAAATCGCGCGCATTAGCGGATTTGGCAGGCGTAGAATCTTTGGATGACCCAAGATTGGCGATGGCAGCGCTGTGGGTAGTTCATGAACAACAAAAGTCGGCGTTTGCTGAGCTGCCCGACCTCCAGCAGGTGGCGCAGACGATGGATTTTCCACTGATTAATGTTTTAGCGCAAATGGAATTTCGAGGTATCAAAATCGATGCCAGCAAACTCGAAAAAATGAATAAATCATTAGCGCAAGATATTGCAGCGGTTCAGCAAAATATTTATGATATGGTCGGTTATGAATTTAATGTCGCCAGCCCAGCGCAGTTGGCTAGCGCGCTATTTGATAAGCTGCTCTTGCCGACAGCCGGTATCAAAAAAGGCAAAACTGGTTATTCAACCAACCAAAAGGAACTTGATAAGCTGCGCGGGCAACATCCAATTATTGAGTTGGTCGAGCGTTTTCGCGAACTATCGAAATTACAAAATACCTATGTGGCAGCTTTACCAGAGCAAACGGACGCTAACGGCTATATCCACACAACGTTTAACCAAGATGCGACAGCGACTGGGCGGTTGTCGAGCACTAACCCGAATTTACAGAATATTCCGATTCGTACTGAGTTGGGGCGGCAGATTCGCGATGCTTTTGTGCCAGCGCCTGGCAATGTTTTCGTAAATGCTGATTATTCGCAATTTGAGCTGCGCCTGGCGGCGGTGATGGCGGGCGAAAAACAGATGATTGAAGATTTTAATACCGACGTTGATATTCATGCCAAGACGGCAGCTGAAGTTTATAACGTGCCGATTAATGAAGTGACGCCAACGCAGCGCCGCCGCGCTAAAGTGGTGAATTTCGGCGTATTATACGGCATGAGCCAGCATGGTTTGGCAGCTGCTGCCAATATGAGTTACGGCGAAGCGCAACATTTCATCGACGAATATTATCGTATCCGCCCGCGCATCAAAGAGTTCATGGAACGAACGATTCGCCAAGCGCACGATGACGGCTTTGTGCAGACATTGTTTGGCCGGCGCCGGCCGACGCCCGATGTCAGATCGAATAATTTTGCTGTTCGCTCGGCTGCCGAGCGCGCAGCAGCTAATATGCCGATACAAGGTACCGAGGCGGATTTGATGAAATTAGCGATGCTGGCGGTAGAGAAGCGACTGACGATAATGACAAGCCCAGATTTGCTACCTTCAGAGACCGGCAAATTCGAAAAGAACGAATTCGCCTTGCCGGAAAGGCAAGTCTCTTCAGGCAGCAAGTCTGGGCTTGTACATAAAAATATCTCGCTCGGCCATCAAATCTTGCAAATCCATGACAGTATCATGATTGAGTGTCCGCTCCAAAACGCCGAAATAGTCAGCAAAATGCTGGTAGAGACTATGGAAAATATCTACCCGCAGCTCGGTATTAAGCTCAAAGTCGACGTCAAAATCGGTAATAATTGGGGCGAAGTGTAAAAAACTTAAAATTTGCTGAAAATTAGCGAAAACCCGTACAAATATGGACAAATAACTGCAACTGTGGTATAATCTAATTACAGTTAGCTTAAGCAAAAAGGCGGATGTTGTGGAACTGAAAATGTTACCAAAAAATAGCAACCCTAAACTTGAAGGGGCTAGGCCTTTATCTAGGCAAGAGCGTATAGCGCAGCTAGAAGAGTAGTTAGGACAAAAAGAGTCTCGTCTCAGCAGGCAAGTGGCTGCTGCGGACAAGCTTTATAAAAACCTTGGCGAAGAAAGTGGTTGTGACTTTCGTGTTGGTAGGTTTGTAGACGCAGATAGTACTGTTTGGCAAATCTACAATAATTATGCAAATAAAGAAAATCCTTACGGTTGGCTAGTAATTTGCTGCGGCCCTGATGCCGAAAACGACAGCGGCGATCCAGAGGCGGCAGTGCAAGAAATTACCGAAAACAGCTGCGCAGAAGGGCGGTACATGCCGTATGTTATGCCAAAAGGCGTTAAGGCTATTGACACGCTTCACTTTGCTGGTAGACGCAGTATTAATGTTTTTTGGAAAGGTGGTGAAGAGTTGGTAGTAGCAGATAGTCTTGGCAGAGAGCTTTTGCCGCTTGACGAAATAATCGCTAAAGAGGATGATACTGATAAATCCTCTGAAGAAACAACAGCTGGTAATAACGGTGACAATACGAATAGACGTTTTAAAGAAATCGTCTAGTCTTCTCTCGCAGACGTAGAAGAGGGTTTGGGTGCTGCCGCAGAAGAATTAGGTGCTGCGGCTGTTTCTGATGTGGTACACGTCGCTGCGTGATAAGTGTGTTAAAATACAAACATGTACAGAGGATCCCGACCGAGAATTTTACCGATAATCATTACTATTATCACTGTGGTGGTTGTTATTGCTATTTTGGTAACACTTGTGCGATCGTTGCTGAATCCAGATAAAAAGACCGAGCAGCCGCAAACTCCCGAACAATCGTTAGAGAGCAAAATCAAAAATCAAGACCCAATTCGCAGCGTGCGCTGGACGGTGCGCGGTCCGATTGTTGCCGATGAAGAATTCAAGAGCTACCAGATTACAGTTAGTCCAACATCGCGTAAATATGTTATTTATTCGGGTTATCTGGATAGAGTTTTGGACAAGAAGGAATATGCTAATAATAGCAATGCTTATGAACAGTTTACTTATGCGCTAGTCAAGGTCAACATTCAGGCCTCTGATAACAAATCAAACGATGATATTCGCGGCGTATGCGCTACTAAAGGGCTGGCTTACGTATTCGAGACGCGCGATGGCGACAATACCGATACCAATTTGTGGACTTCAACTTGCAAGGACTCGCCTGGTACGCTTAACGCTGATACTCTGAAGCTCCAAGCTCTTTTTGTCAATCAGATTCCAGATTTCAAACCGTCATTTAATAATATTTTCTAATCATGGCAATAAAAGCAGTTATTTTCGATTGTTTTGGCGTACTGTACGGAGGCAGTATTGATACGCTAATAAGAATGGCCGAGCCAGAGGGCAAGGTAATGCTGCGCGACCTCAGTAAACAGCACGATTACGGTTTTATTAGCGGCAGCGAGTATGAATCGGGAATTGCTGAGTTGTTTGGCTGGACACGGCAGCAGACGCATGATTTCTTGATGCACAAGCGGATTCGCAACGAGGAATTGATAAACTATATCGTGAATTTACGCCAGCAGTACGCTAATTTGAAGATGGCGATGTTGAGTAATGTTGGCGGCGGTACGCTGGAATATCTATTTGCGCCAGGCGAATTAGAAAAAATGTTTGATGTGCGCGTGCTGTCGTACGAGGAAAGCTTGGCCAAACCAAACCCAGAAATTTTCACGCTGACAGCTGACCGCTTAGGTGTCGCAGCTAGCGAATGCGTGATGGTCGACGATCGTGTAGAAAATTGCGAAGGAGCCGAGGTAGCGGGAATGATAGCGTTGCAGTACACCGATAATGAGCTGCTTATTAAGCGTTTGAACGCTCTGTTGGAGGCATAGATGCCAGAACTTCCTGAAGTCGAGACGGTTCGCCGCGGGTTGGCGGAGCTGCTGCCAGGCCGAGTGGTGGCACGAACGGCGGTGTTTGATTCGCCAAAAAGCTTTCCGAATGCGCCGGCTGATGTTGAACAATTTTTATATGGTGCGCGCGTGACGGCGGTGCGGCGACGGGCAAAGGTGCTGATGATTGATTTGGATACGCAGTATTCGCTGGTGGTACACTTGAAAATGACGGGGCAGTTGGTGTTTCGCAGTTGTCATCCTGCGATGTATCGTCGGAAAAAATCTGGGCGTGCTTGTCACCGGGACCCGGATTGTTTTCCGATGATGCTCGAGGATGACAAGGTGCCTAACTTCGCTGGCGGCCATCCAAACGATAGCCTCGTTGGTGAACTACCTGATCGCTCAACGCGGGTGCAAGTTGACTTTACGGATGGGTCGCGGCTGTTTTTTAATGATCAGCGCAAATTCGGCTGGATGAAGTTGCTGCCGACAGCAGAAGTGCAAAACTTGCCGTTTATGCAAAAAGTCGGCCCAGAACCGCTTGATCCTCAGACGCGCGCCGAGGATTTCATCCAGCGGATTCGCCGCCGCCAAAACTCAATGATTAAGCCAGCGTTTCTTGACCAGGCGGTGATCGCTGGGGTTGGCAATATTTACGCTGACGAGGCACTGTGGGCGGCGCAGATTCATCCGCAAACGCGGGTAAAAAACATTAGCGATCAGCAGTTGAATACATTATTTAATGAGCTGCGGCAAATCTTGCAATTGAGTATTGACCAGGGCGGTTCGACTGATAGGAATTATGTTGATGCCGAGGGACGAAAAGGGAATTATCTGACATTTGCTCATGTATTTCGCCGCGAAGGCCAAGCTTGCCATCGCCATCCCGACCAAGAAATTATCAAGCTGAAAGTTGGCGGTCGCGGTACGCATATTTGCCCAGTCTGCCAGGTGGAGGTTAAATGATTTATCTGATTATTGGCACGAACGCTTACTGCGCGCAGTATGAGCTGCAGCGATTGGTGAAATCGTTAGGCGTTCGGCCCGAAAAAATCGACGCAAGCAGTCTTGATTTGAATAAATTAGCCGATACGGTACGCGGCTTGAGTTTATTCCAAGAACGGCGGCTGATTGTTATTGAACGGCTCTCGGAACGAAAAGACTTGTGGGATAAGCTCGGCGAATGGGCTAGCGATATTGTGGCAGAAACCTACTTGGTATTGATCGAGCCGCGCCCGGATAAGCGTACTAAAACTTTCAAAATCTTGCAAAAAACTGCAAAGCTAATTGAAGCAACACCGCTGACTGATCGCCAGCGTCCAGCGGCCGAAAAGTGGCTGCTAGACTATGCAAGCGAGCACGGAGTAAAGTTGACGAAAACACAGGCTAGTAATATGGCAGCGCGAGCGATTATCGCCGATGAAAAATCGCGTTCTGCTGAAATTGACCAATTGCAATTAACTCATGCTGTAGCTGCCTTGAAAAATGCCGTGAAAATTGACGATGCAGCGATTGCAACGGTTTTGCCGCCAGCACGTGAGTTTTCGGTGTTTGATATCATTGAATTGGCAGTGCGCGGCAAAACGGCAAATCTACGGAGCGCGCTTGATGAACTTCGCCGCAGCGACGATGTTTATAAAGTGGCGCCGTTGGTCTGGTCGCAGTGGTCGCAGCTGGTGTTATTAGCCAAGGCCGAAGCAGCTGGCGCTAGCGATAAGATTGATCTCGGCATACATCCGTTTGTTGCCAAGAAGTTGCAGCCGCTTGCTCGGCAGCTGTCGCCAAAGGACTTGGCGGAATTAACCGAATTAGCGGCAGAGCGCGATTATCAAATGAAAACCTCATCAGTCGATCCGTGGGCAGCGTTGGAGGATTTTTTGTTTCGGGTGGCTTCGCGGCAAAAATAAAACGCTCCGACTTGCGGAGCGCTTTAATCTCGTTAGTATAAATTAAGCAGTTTTAGCTACGGCCTTCTTGGCTGTGGTTTTGGTAGCTGGCTTTTTTGCAGGGGTTTTCTTGGTGCTGGCAGCGGGTTTGGCCGCCTTCTTTTCTAGCTTGACGCCAGCAGCTTTAGCGACCTTGGCGAGGGCTGATTTGCGGCGGCTGACGGTTGCCTTTTTGAGCAGGCCTTTCTTGACAGCAGTATCTAGCCCGCTTTGAGCTTTGCTTAGGGTAGCGGCGCTCGGGTTGGCCAAAAATTCCTTGGTGGCAGATTTGATATCGCGCTTGATACCGATGTTACGCTGGCGGCGCTTAGCGGTTTGCTTCATTCGCTTAACGGCTGATTTGATGAGTGGCATAAATTCCTTTACCTCTGTTATTGATTTAGTGTATACAATCAGTTTTCAATTATAACTTATACACCTCTGTTTGTAAAGTGGCGCTTGCTTGTTTTGTAAATTAGTATTGACTTTGTCGTGATGCTTATGTTATAGTACATAAAGTCTATAGCGAATAAAAACAAATAGGATAAAATATGGCAGACGTGCTAAACCAGATAGTAGAGAAAGTCAAAGAAAGTAATAATATTCTCGTTACGGTTAGCGCCAATCCGTCGGTTGACGAATTGAGCGCTGCTTTGGGCATCACGCTGCTAATCAATAAGTTAAATAAGCATGCGACGGCAGTATTCAGCGGGGCGGTGCCGCCAGCGATTAAATTTCTACAGCCCGAGAAAACGTTTGAAAGTACAGTTGATAGTTTGCGCGATTTTATCATCGCGCTGGATAAGGAAAAGGCCGACCACTTACGTTACAAAATTGTCGATGATATGGTCAAGATTTTTATTACGCCGTACCGTACGACAATCAACCAGAAAGATTTGGACTTTAGCCAAGGAGACTATAATGTCGAGATGGTGTTGGCAATTGGCGTCAAAGATGAAGCTGATTTGGATCATGCGCTCGAGAGCCATGGCCGAATTTTGCACGATGCGGTTGTAGCAAGCGTATCGCTTGGCGAGTCAACCCAGCTCGGTAGTCTGGAGTGGAGTAATCCGCGAGCTAGTAGTTATAGCGAGGTTCTATGCCGGTTAGCCAATGAATTAAGAGGTGAAAGCCGGTTGATTGACGAGCAAATCGCTACGGCATTTTTGACAGGTATCGTGGCAGCAACTGAACGTTTCAGTAATGCGCATACTAGCTCGGCGGCGATGACCGTGGCCGCTCAATTGATGGCAGACGGTGCTAACCAGCAACTAATTGCCACTAAACTCAAAGAATCGCACGATAAGCCGATTCCGGTGCCTGAAGCAAAAAGCAAGGACGAAGAAAAATCCTCCAAAAAGGATGAGTCTAAAAATTCTGGCGATATTGGCGCATTGTCGATTTCGCACGAGCCAGTCGGTGATGTTGACGACGTCAAGAATGCAGTTGATAGGCGCCATTCCGACGAAGCTCTGAGGGCTGCCAATGAAGAATTAGAGAAACGAAGCAGCCGAGATGCCGCCGCTGCCGCCGAAAAGAAATTAGCCGAGCAATTAGCATCGATTCCTGCTGCTGAGCCTGAAGCTGGTAGGCCAGATATGCCGTCGGTCGCCGATTTGCAGCGCGATATTGCTGCCAGCTCAGCAGAAGTAGATGAAGCGGCCAAAGAAGATCTAGCTTTGCCGCCAGTTGCTCCATTTGCGCCAGGGCCAGGTCTAGCGATGCCAGTTAGCCCGGGCGAACCGTCGATTGGTGGTACTTTTAACGCGACAACCGAACAGGCTGCCGAGGAAGCTAGAAAAGCTGAAAAAGACATGCATAATCGCGTCATTTTAAGCCACGATCGCGGCGCGGTGGCGTCGCAGCCGCCGTCAATGCAATCGCCATTTAATGCCGTAGCCGATAAAACCGAGGTAGAACCGACGGTTCGCGATGTCTTATCAGAAGTTGCGCCGGTTGATGCGGCGCCCGAAGCAGTTTCTTCGAAGGGGATAACGGTACAGCCGAATATGCCAGCAATGCCAGCGCCTAGCGTAGAAGCTGCGCCAGCCGCAAATCCTGCTAGTTCAGACCAAGACCAAGCGCGGTCTGCCGTTGATGCAGCTCTGTCGGCAGCATCAGCTGCGCCATCGTCTGGCGCGGTTGACGATTTACCGCCATTACCGCCATTACCGCCGTTGCCAGATTTTTCATCCTTGCCGCCAGTACCAGCTAATGGCGGGGTCGGAGCTGACACTTTAGAATCTACGCTACCGCCGCCGCCAGCTCCAGCAGTTTCGGCACCAACATCAAATGATCCGGCTCAGTTCAAGATTCCAGGGCAAGCTTAATCTTGCGAATAGGCTTCAGATTGACTCTGAAAAGATTTTAGAATCAATGCTACGGGGTATGCTGATATACTTGAAGTATGAGTGACAGGGTTATATTGATCAATAAGCCGCCAGGCATGACTAGCTTCGGGGTGGTGGCGCGAGTTCGCCGCGTCCTTAGCCATCGGGCTGGCAAAAAAGTCAAAGTCGGTCATTGCGGGACGCTTGATCCGTTTGCGACGGGCCTGTTGATTTTAGTTACGGGCAAGGAATGCCGCAACGCTATGCGTTATACCAAGCTTGATAAGATTTATGAAGCGACGTTCCGGTTGGGGCAGACTAGTACAACTGGCGACCCGGAAGGCGAAATTATGCCGTATGTTGCAAGCGACGAACTACAAGGAGCTGAATCTTCACCTTTACTCAAACAACCGGATGCAGCAGCAGTTAAGCATGTTTTAGCGCAATTCGTTGGTGATATCAAGCAGCGTCCGCCAGCATTCAGCGCTATCAAAATTAACGGACAGCGGGCCTACAAATTAGCTCGCAGCGGTAAAAAAGTTGATATACCAGAGCGTGCGGTGACGATTTATGCGCTAGAACTGCTTGATTACGCTTATCCGCTGCTCAAAGTTCGAGCCCATGTCTCTAGCGGCACCTATATTCGTAGCCTGGCGGCTGATATCGGTGAAGCGCTAAATACGGGCGCTTACTGCCAGGAGTTGCGCCGTACGCAGATTGCCGATTGGCAAGTTAGCCAAGCGCAAAAGCTAGCTGATTTTGGTATTGAATCATAAGAAGCATAGAAATTTGCTTATTTAGATACCAAACTTATTAAAAGCTGGATAGATCAGTCTCGTCAGATGACGATTGACGATATTGAGAAAATCTATAGAGTGATAGATATGATAAGGAGTTCGCATAACTTGACTGATTAGCGTATCTCTGCTAAAGTTATTAGTTATGATATCAAAGGATAACAAAGCGAAAGCTATTGCTTTGACTCAGGTCAACGAGAACGATGTCGGCAGTCCGCAAGCGCAGATTTCGATCTTGACGGCTCGTATCAAAGAGGTGACTGAACATCTCAAGTCCAATAAGCACGACCGTATGGCGCGCCGCGGACTGATTCAGATGGTAGGTAAGCGCAAGCGCCTGCTGAAATACCTTGAGAAGACGAACTTTGAGGCCTACAAGGCAACGCTAGAGAAGCTCGGTCTGCGCAAATAAACGTGCAGCCTGGGCCAAAAACCGTCTCGTATCGAGGCGGTTTTTGGTTTGTAAAGATAAATCGCAACTGCCGTATTGCTAAAATTGCTAATCTAAGTAATATTATTGACAAAAAGCATAAGCTATGCTAGTATAAAAAGGTAAGTAAACGGCAAAACAAAAATGATCACAAGAGAACGAATTCCATCTCATGAAGCGCCTGATAACACTCCAGGCAAATCGTTTGATTATGAAAAGTACGGCATTAGCCCAACAGTTGAGTCTAACTCTCTTGATGGTGATAATTTTAGTACGCCGCACGAATGGACGCCAGCTGGCCGGGCCGAGAAAGTCAATGATGCTCGCGATGCAGTAGCGATTGCTTTCGGCGATAAGCCGCCCGCTATGGCGCGCCAAGAGTCGAATACTGGCAGGCAGCTGCTGGTCGGCGAGGCTTATAAAGCCGCTACTGACGGCGGAATAGCGTCGACCAACGAACATGCTTCTACCCGCCGGGTTTTCATGACTGGCGAGAAAATAACTGGTAAGTTGCCGTCGCATGCTGACGCCGAGAGAGGGCCGCAAAGTGTTGATGAAATGCTCAATCGGCGCGCTAATTTGTTAGCAAAAGGCGTTCCAGAGGATTTGGTTGATGGTATTGTCAGGGGTGAGCATAACAAGGACAGAGGCGATAATCTAGTTCAATACGCTTCGCGGCCGCCAATTGAGCAAGCAGCATATGAGCAGCCAGCGATACGCGAGGAGTCAAATGAGCTGGTATCGCATGAGACCAGTGCTAGCGCTGCTATGCCCGAGGCAGAAGAGACACCGTTGCCGCCACGTGCTGAGATTTCGAAAGCAGAAACTGCCGCCGCCAAGCCGTCTAGCGAACCAGAACCTAAAGCGCCGAAAGAAAGCGTGCCGCTAGAAGCCGCCAGAAACGAAAGTCCAAAGGCAGAAACTAAACCTGCCACAAGTAATCGCACCGCCGAGAAAAATCCGGCAGAACAGGTTGAGCAGCCAGATGGCAATCAAAAAAATACGGTAAAATCTGAAGCAGACGTATCAAAGTCAGACGGAAAACAGGCCGCTGGAGAGCAAAATACGACAAAACCTGGCGAGCGCCAACAAAGAGCCAACAAATGGGCGGGAGACTTCTTGAGGGCTTATGGCGGATTTCTTGACCAAAATGTTAGGGCAGAGTTAGCCGATAGGTTAAAAGCTAAAGGCGGACTAAATGTTGATGCAAAAACTCTTCGGGCAATGTCTAGATTAGCGAAAGAAGCTGGCCCGCAGTCGCCGATATGGCAAGTTATGCCAGGTAGCGGCTCAACTATACGGAGGGCTGCCGATGAAGCTCGCAGCAGGTTGCAGAGTATAGTTGAAAGTCTGTAGTTAGTGTCGTTTTTGTGTACCAAGTTATCGCAATTGTGTATAATATAGACACAAGTAAGCGAAAGGAGTGCGCAATGGCGTTTGGGCCGATGATGAAATTAACAACCGATAGGGGCTTATCGGTTGAACTGGCGCCGTTTGCGCGCGATAATCTAGCGGTGTTTGTCGAGGGTTTTGCGCGCGGCACGGTAACACAGTACTTATCAGCGCACCGAGCGCAGACGATTGAGACCGAGCAAGTCTGGTATGATGAAATGATCAAGAACAAAACCAGCCTAAACTGGGGTATTTGGGTTATAGATGGCGACAAGCGCCAGCTGATCGGCAACACAGCGCTTACCGAGATAACCAAAGATCACGTTCATTATGCGACAAGCGGTATAGTTATTGCCGATAAGAAATATTGGGGCCAGGGGATTGCCAGTGCTTGCCATCGGGCACGAACCTGGTATGCTTTCGAAAATCTAGGCCTGCACCGAATTAAGTCGGCGGTTATTCACGGCAACGCGGCGAGCTGGCGGGCGCTTGAGAAGTGTGGCTACGAACTTGTCTATACCGAGCGCAATGAAGAGTTCGTGAACGGTAAATTACGCCACATGGATTGCCTGGAATGCCTCAACCCGGCAGATTGGGCCTGGCGGCAGTGGTGGGGCGACGACCGTCCGCCGCGAAAGAGCTTGGAGGCGCGCAAACGGGCGCAAGCGGCAGTTGATTGGGCGCGGCAAAACGTGACGCTAGAGTAGTTGTTGGTGCTGTTCGTCGAAATTATCGACGACGAGAACTGGCTGGCTGCTATTGATGTACTGTGCGATATCGGTGTGCTGTAGAAATTCGGGGTAGAGAACATGCCGCGACGGGTCGATGTATTCGCAAACGGCTAATTCTTGAGCGCCATGTGTTGTTTGGCTAATATCAATATCGGTAAAGTCATCAGGATTATCGACCGCGAAAAAGAACTCTAATTCCTCTTCGTAGCTAGCCCGCGATGATGGGAATTGCTGGATGAATAGCAGTTTGCCAGGTTTGGCGGTCACGCCAGTTTCTTCGCGTAATTCGCGGATTAAACATTCAGTTAGCGACTCGTGCGGGTCGAGACCGCCGCCTGGTACGGCGTAATAAGGGGCCGCTTGGTCGCCGCGGCGATGTTTGACGGCGAGTATTTTTCCTTCGCGATAAATAATAGCGCGCACATTAATGCGCCGCCCAGTATATAGACTTTCGGTTTGTGGCATAAGAGACCTCCTTGTTGATTAAGTCTGCAGTTTGTGATTGGTTGATGTTCGGTAGGGGTTAGTATCGAGTATAGTATACCTGGAGTTACTATTCAAACCTTAATAGTTAGCTTTGGCGCGCTTGACCAGCTACGCTAAATTTGGTACAATTCCCTAGTTTTGTGTGTTACGAGAAATAGAGAAGTTACAGCGTATAATCAACCGATAATTACTGGCAGTGATGCTATTGATGTTGTTGCGGGTAGTACGACGATAAACATTATTCCTAATAGTGTGGAGTCATTTGGTGGTGGTGTCGCGCCTGTAGTAGTGTTTATGGGGTCTGCTGCTATTGAAGGTATAGAGTACCGCATAATTAGTGGAATTCAGACTATCAATCCGTCTGATTGTGATAACTCAAATGTTATCCACCTAGTTTTACGTAAACGAGATTAGCTAAAGCTTTGTGGCATTTTTTATCCTTGTCTTCGGCTAGTTTTATCTCTATTGGCGCGGATTCTATCAAGCGATTCGCCAAAATCTTGATAATTTGCTCTCTGTAGAGCTGGTATGATATCGCTAAATGGCATTTTATATCTTTCAGATATACGTCGTTTCTGTTCTTCGATATCCATTCCTATTATTGGCATTACGG
>JABCOL020000042.1 GCA_013333625.2 Candidatus Saccharimonadota bacterium
AGCCGGCGCTACCCGTGGCCTCCATGCTGAGCCGTGGAATAAATTTATCTCCACTGCTAATGGCCGAGTATTCGGCGCGTGGTGCGATTTGCGCAAAGGTGACAGCTTTGGCACGGTTTTCACACACGAAATCAACCCTGGCACGGCAATTTTCGTACCCAAAGGCGTTGCTAACGGCTATCAAGCGCTTGATGATAATATCGCCTACACGTACCTGGTTGACGCACACTGGTCTCCAGACGCAAAATACACTTTTGTCAACCTGTTTGATCCAGAGCTTGGTATCGACTGGCCGATCAGCCAAGACCAAGCGATTATTTCCGAAAAAGACGCCGCCCATCCGCCGCTTGCAAACGTAATTCCGATGGAGGTTTAATGGACGACAAGACAGTAGTTATCACTGGTGCTAATGGTCAACTAGGGCGGGCACTCCGCATTATTTTCCCGAACGCCATAGCCTTAACTCGTCAAGAATTAGATATTACCGACGAGGCTGCTGTCAAATCATTCAAATGGCAACCCAATTCGGTTATTATCAATGCCGCGGCCTGGACTGATGTTGACGCTGCTGAAAATCCTGAGAACTTTCAGCAAGTCGACCTGGCTAATCACCGCGCTGTACGATATCTAGCAGAAGCTGCAACAACCCACGGGTTGACATTAGTGCATATCTCCTCGGAATATGTTTTTGATGGATCTCGGCCAATCCACAACGAAGATGAACCTTTTTCACCGCTCAACGTTTATGGTAAGACTAAAGCCGATGGCGATCTAGCGGCCGCTACCACGACCAAACATTACATTATTCGCACATCCTGGGTAATCGGTGACGGCAGGAATTTTGTCAGTATCATGCAAGATTTAGCGGCACGCGGTATTAAACCTTCGGTTGTTAACGACCAGATTGGTCGCCTAACCTTCACCGATACTTTGGCTCATGGTATTAAACATTTATTAGAAACGAACGCACCGTACGGCACGTATAATCTGACTAATGAAGGTCAATCAGCCAGCTGGGCAGATATTGCCAAAATTGTCTTTGAAAAATCAGGTAAATCATCTTCAGACATACAGCCAGTCTCTACTGCTGAATATTTCGCCAACAAACCAAGCGCCGCTCAGCGACCACAACAAAGTACCTTGAATTTAGCGAAAATTGAAAGAACCAGATTCATACCAGAAAACTGGCATGACAAGTTAAACAACCTAATTAGTTAAATTTAGTTATTATTTTTAAGCTTGTCGTTAATTTCTTTATTACTTATACTATCCTTACCCCAGTAGGCATTGTCCGCTAATTCACCAACTTTGGCTGGATTCCTAGTTCCCATTTGATTTGACAACCAGTTACTTCCAAGCCCAAATGATCGCTCTTCACGTTCCATCGATTTTTGTAGCGTTTCCTTATCCAGATCTGTCCTACTCTCAACAAATACCAGCTTAAAATTGTCTGGCATCAGATAATCAGCCAACCACATCACCCGTGGCATATGTGCAATATCAGCTACAATAACTGCTGTCATTTCAGTGTCAGCCAGCAGTTCCATCTTCTGCTCGGTACTCATAATACCAACCTCATCGGCATTGTAGCCATTTTTGATCAGTTTATCAGACAAAATCATCGGGATACTGTTCGTAAAGTTCGTAACCGTATCAACCGAGTCGGGTTCCTCATCTGTGAACTCATCCAGTTTTCCAACTACTTCATTAATTTCTTTTTCACTCTTACCTTCACTTCGTAACTTTTCAGCAACATTCTGCAACATCTGCTCTTTCATCAGTGTTGAAGTACTAATGCGCGGATAATTCTTATATTCATCCAATAGTGCATCAGTCAACTCAGATGAGCTGGCAGTGTCTGGATTAATATTACGAGCCTCGTATATTCGCCGAAGTGCCCGCGTACAAACCTGCATATCTTGCATTGTTGGATCAGTGTCAACTTCATGTATTAAATCATTCAGGTCAACTTGTTTTTCCTCTACTAATTTCCGTATTTTGGCATCAGATGTATGAATCACTTCTTCATAGTTAAGCCCTGCGGTCTCAGCTAAAATTGGCATCGCCGTTGCCATAGCAATCGTCTTATTATTCATCCTACCAGTGTGAACAACTTGCACATTAGTATTACCGGATTCAATCGCCCGCACATACAGATCGCTCACCATATCGGTATTTGCCACCGACTCTGGTGGTAGTTTGACATTCCTGTCAGGATGGCCAATCTCCGCCTCAACAACCTCTTCACCACGCGCAATGTTGATGATGACGTCAGTCTCAGAAAGCACTTTAGTAACCTTTTGATCACCACTATCAGTAAAGAGAATGTCTGGACAATCCTGTTGTAAACCTTCATCAACACCATGATACGGTACATAGATAATTGAACGGTTTCTTGGTTCCTTTTCAGGATGATCCGGGTCTTGATACAACTTCTCAGCTACCTTAGTAAGATAGCTCTCCCGATACTGCTCAAAGGATTCATGGCTACTGGATGTTCTTTCTATGCTCATAATTAACCGCATTATAGCTGATTTTTGTATTTTTGTCAATTAGCTAATCTATTTGTTATACTTATTATTAGAAAGTAGGAGGTTTATGAAAGGAATAATTTTAGCAGGTGGATCTGGAACGCGCCTTTGGCCAATTACCCAAGCGATTAGCAAGCAATTAATGCCAATTTATGATAAGCCGATGATTTATTATCCGCTTACCACACTCATGCAGGCAGGAATTCGCGACATTTTGATAATTACAACACCAGACGACCAAGCTGGCTTTCAGCGACTCCTTGGCGATGGCTCACAATGGGGTATTACCCTCGAATATGCCGTTCAGCCCAATCCAGATGGCCTCGCACAAGCTTTCATTATCGGTGAAGAATTCATCGGTAACGACAAGGTGGCGTTAGTCCTAGGGGATAATATCTTCCACGGCGAGCGCCTGGATGAGTCTCTACAGGAGTGTACCAATCCTGACGGCGGTACGGTTTTTGCTTACAAAGTGTCTGACCCAGAACGATACGGTGTGGTCGAGTTTGATGAGCAAAATCAAGCTATTTCCATCGAAGAAAAGCCAGCCGAGCCAAAGTCAAACTTTGCTGTTGTTGGTTTGTATTTCTACAATAATGATGTAGTCGAAATCGCCAAAAATGTTGAGCCGTCTGACCGCGGTGAATTAGAAATTACCTCCATCAATGCTGAATATCTCCGCCGCGGCAAATTGCAAGTCCAGACCCTAGACAACGGTGATGTTTGGCTAGACACTGGGACGATTGACAGCCTGACCGATGCCTCTGACTTTGTTCGCGTCATCCAAAAACGGACTGGTCGCATCATTGGTAGTCCGGAAAAAACTGCCTTTAAAAATGGCTGGATCAACCGAGAACAGCTTGACACACTCGCTGAACCACTGAAAAAATCTGGATATAGTAACTATTTCACAAGGTTGTTATAATATAGCTAGCATGAAACGAGTTTGTGTTATCATACCTGCCTACAACGAGGGCGCGGTTATTCAGGACGTTATCAAGAAATCCAAGAAGGTTTTTTCAAAGGCACACAAGTCCTACGCTATTGATATTGTGCTTGTCAATGATGGATCAAAAGACGACACACTTAAGCAAGCACAAAAAGGTGGTGCGATCGTCATTGATCACATCTTAAACTCTGGTGCTGGCGGCGCTACCCTGACTGGGCTTGCCTACGCACGACAATACGGCTACGATATCGCTGCCACCATGGATGCTGATGGGCAACACGACCCAGAGGATGTTCTAGTGGGAATCAGGCAGAGCGAC
Source organism: Candidatus Saccharimonadota bacterium (assembly GCA_013333625.2). Lineage (GTDB taxonomy): Bacteria > Patescibacteriota > Saccharimonadia > Saccharimonadales > Saccharimonadaceae > Saccharimonas. The sequence continues at coordinate 3,800 of JABCOL020000042.1, forward strand.
ACCTCTGATACCGACTTACTTATTGGCAGCCGACTCATCAACAGTGAGGGTATGTCTAGGACTAAGGTTTTAGGAAATAAAGGTCTCAGCTTCATCACCTATGCTCTGTTTGGTATCAATGTCACTGATTCACAGTCCGGTCTACGAGTTTACTCGCGAAAGGCAATTGACAACCTTGACTGGAAATCAACTGGCTATGAATTTTGCTCAGAAATGATTTGGCGTGCTAAACAAGCAGGTATGATTATTTCCGAATACCCGATTAAAGCAATCTATACTGACTACTCTCGTGCCAAAGGTCAAAACAACTGGAACGCTATTAACATCGTCAAACGACTATTCAAGCAACGACTAACGGAGCTATTCGAATGAGATATCTTATCCTCGTACTACTCAATGTGCCGATTATCCTGACGGCGCTGATTAATATCATCACTCAATACAAACTACGCAAGGTCAGCACGGCACGCTTTCGCCATCAGCTCATTATCTGGTTGGTTATCATGGTTGTTTTAGTGGGATCGTTCCCGATGTATAACATCTCTCTTGGACATCCGCCGCTGGATTCATCAGAACTCAGCCTATTTGATATCCTGCAAACTACCGCTATCATCCTCCTGTTCTACATCGCTAACACGCAGCGCCAACGTATCGACCAAAATGAGCGTAGACTGCGCGATTTACATCAAGAATTATCGATCAGATTGTCTAAAAAATAGGTGTATTATCTAGTCTGTAATCATTCTTATCTTTGAGTCATCACCCCAAACTGCCGGCGAATCATACGGCCTGTCCGGAAACGCTCCATACTGCAATTTGATATGATAGTGATTGTCTTGTATGTATTGTTCAACCCGCTCAGCTAGACTAACTGGTTTACCAGAACAAATATTGATTATTCCTGTTACCTTATCTTGAGTGATAGTCGCTAACACTTGATCCGAAAATTCATCAATATGCAAAAAATCATATTTATTTTTGCCTGTCGTGAAAGGAAATTCGGTTTTACCATCAGCAGCAGCTTGTGCGATTTTGGAAAATATCGAGTGGCCGCCAATATCATCGCCATAGATATAAAAACCACGCAGCCAATATAAGGTAATGTCGCTATCTTTTGCGAGCAGCATCATACTTTGCCGCAAGGCATTTTTGGCAACGCCGTATTGAGACAGCGGATCGCACGGTGTCTGCTCATTGATTGCGCCTTCCCAGTACCCAACCTCATGCATACTACCCATCACCGCCACATTCTTGCCACCATCATGTATATATGCCCGTAAGAACTCGTAGTGATGAGAGAGATTTTTCATATGTTCTGATGAATTATGCTGAAAGCCATCTCGCCAGGCTAAATGCAGTAAAACATCAGGTTTTTGTAACGCTTCAAATATATTGTCGTGTTGAGCAAAAATATCGATATCGCTCGATCTATCAATAGCTATTACCTCGTGGCCATTCTTTTTAGCTAGCGCAGCAATGTGACGCCCGATATATCCACTTGCTCCAGTGATGGCAATTTTCACCCGTTACTCCGCTCACTAAGTCGATATACTGATGAGATGATTTTAGCTATTGGTTTAGGCCAAAACTTTGACAAGATCATATACTCTTCTCTGGCACGGGCATTGTCGCCAATCGCTTTGGTGGTGATTGAACCTTCATGGATACGATGACCCATTAGTGATTTTTTAATATACCCAAAGCCATAGGTATTTTTAGATAATTTTTCCCATGCCCAATAATCAAACGTTGCTGTCAAGTCAGATTCAAAAACCGGGAATTTGTAATGACCTCTTACAAAAGTTACAGCTGGACAGCAAATTGGATCGCCAAATGACAACAGCAGCCTCTTGGTAAATCGACTCTTCTTGGAAATTGCCAGCGGCCAGCAAAGCATATTTTTAATAACTAAATTTAGAGATTTAGTCACCGCAAAATTGCCTTTGATGTCATAGGCCCTAGTAAAGATAATGCAACTATCCTGGTGTTTTTCATAATACGCAACCACCTCTGAAGAATAATTATAGTCATATATCTCATCGTGGTTAGCGACGGTAGTTAGTGTCGTCTCAGAAACTGACAACCCAAAATCAAAATCACTCGCCGCGCCTTTGCCTCTATCTTTTTCTGGTCGAGCAATCACTTTTAGGCCATACTTTTTAGCGATAGTATCAATGAAATCATTTGGTGTTGATGTGGCAATTACAACATCACTGTTATATTGCTGATTCATCACAGATTTAACACAATCTTCCAAAAATGGTGATTCTTTATAGGCTAAAACGACAAAAGTGTGCTGCGATTTACTGCTCATCATTTCTTCCTCGCAAATTTGCGATTAACCGCCCAGGCGTACAGTTTAACAATTATTGATTGTGGCAATAAGTCATACAGTCGCCAGTTCATATCCTTCTTGGCTACTGGCATCGTAGTATTTTTCCACGGCGTCAGATGTAGATACTTACGCCACAAAATACCAACTGGGTTTTCATTGCCTTGCTGCCATGGCCGACCATTCATACCAAACTGTGAGTGAATAATCTTTGGTGTGTAGTAACTCTCCATAATCTCATCATAGCTATAAAAGCTTTCGGGTAAGAAACCGTTAGCTTTGATGTATTTTTTAATATCATAGCCATAGAACACAGTCGAGAAGTTATACTCCACACCAACCTTCTTGATCTTGCCTTTGAAAAATACATTACATAGATCTTGATCAGCCACCTCATAGTGATTATGCCGCAGATGTTCGCGCATCTTAGCATCAATCTTATCTTTCATCCATTTTTTGTGGTTTATAAGCATAATTCCGCAGTTAAAATAGCCGTCGGTTGGTTTCAAGCCGATAACGTCTTTATGTGCATTCACCATAGTAGCGTCATATGACAGCGCCATCACATTATCTTCAAAATCAAGCCCCAAAAGACCATCGAGTGCTCCGCTAATCACCGTGTGTGGATTAATATACAAAATTCGGTCTGTTTTGATATCAAGCTTAGCAAACGCCAGCATTTTATACCATGTGATATACAGCCCCTTCCACGCCTTGACGCCGATCTCTTTCAGTTCATCAGGGTAGCTTGAGACATCAACAAACGTAATTGTGGCATTTTGGTAGTTACCAACCATTTTATTAAACTTATTGATGCTAGCTTTTTTGAGCTGGTGTCCGAGATAAAAAATATTAATCTCTTTCAAGTGTTTGTTGTTTTCCAAAAGTGACACAATAGAGATTGCGCTAACTACGGCATAGTTGTCATCGCTCTGATATATAACGTTTAGAGTTCCTTTATTCATGCCTGCAATTCCTATCCATTAACCGGCAGTTGTTTAATGTAGTCTTTCAACATGTCCGTATAGTCTCTTGGTGTGAAACCCGCTCGACGCAACTTCGACAAATCCATATCACTGTTGAGCGGTCGTGGCGCAAAGCCTGGTTTACTGGCTGCATATTCCTCGGTGGAAATCGGCTGTACACGGTTACGGTCATGTCCGGCATACTCAAAAACATCAGCAGCAATTTCATACCATGACTTGACTGGACCATCATTGGATACATTATACAGTCCGTACGCCACATTATTATCCAAGAAATATTTGGTAGCTCGAGCGATCTCTGACGCAAACGTCAACCGACCAAATTGATCATTAACCACTTTTGGATTGATGCGCATATCCGCCAAGTTTTTCATGGTTTTTGGCATATTGTGGCCGTCACCAACAACCCAAGATACTCGCATGATGTAATGTTTTGGCACCAAACTAACCACCAAATCACCTGCCGCCTTACTTTCTCCATAGACCAAAAGAGGCGCAACTACTTCATCATCTTGATGGTTTTTCTCTCGACCATCCCAAACATAATCTGACGAATAGTGGACAAGGGTTTTGTTTTGCTCAATCGCAATTTTGGCGAGGTTGCGTGGACCATAAGCATTAGCTAGCCACGTCTTAGCGCGTAGTTCGTCTGTCTCAGAACCATCGGCATTAACCAAAGCTGCTGCATTGATGATAACGTCGTATTTTGACCAGTCAAACGCCTTTACTTGTTCCTCATCGGCTATATCCAACTCTTCTCGTGATAATGCTTTAGCGTCTGGAAACATGGCACACAACGCCTTACCTAGTTGTCCGCCTGCTCCTAAAATTACGTATTTCTTACTCATAACTCCCCTTTATCTTTGTCAGTTATTATAGCATCTTTTAACGACCGCTTGTAGATGACTAACAAAAGTGCTAGTTGCAAAAAGCTGATCAGCATAAAAACTAGCACACTGCCTAACATCGCCAATCGCTCAATCAAACACATAGACACTGCTACCGCCAAAATATCCGTGAGTAGCAATGTATAAAACTGTCCCTTAAACCGACGCATGATGATCAGCAAGTTAACATAAATCGACACGAAAGCATTCACCGCCGCACCAATCACCATAATTGTTAAATCGAGTTGGAAATTGTTAATATTGATGCCAAAAATAGTATTAAGCACCCAAACACCAACCAAATAACTCAGAACAACCGAAAGCACGCCTATGCCAAAAGTTATGTGATTAATTTTACTAACAATTCGTGCAAATTCCTTCAACTTTCCTTTTGCTAATAGTTCAGATAGATTCACCACATTTGGCTGAATGATAAATGATATAAAAAGACCAAGGAGCGTAATCGGCATTGCCATAATACCAAAGTAACCAATCTGGTCAGGGTGCGACTTATCTAAAAAATACCGCGGGATATTGAGTGAAAACATCGTCAAAAACATCACAACAAACACCGCTGAAGTGTGTTTCATGATAGCAACAGCCTGAGCGATATATTCTTTGCATAGTTTTTTACTTACGTTAATAACTTCAACGCGTCGCACCCAAAGTATATCGTAGAGGAATATGATAAGCACATTGACCAACAATATCGCCAATGTACCGTATATGACATTTTTGGTGACAATGTCAACCGCCATGAACGCCGCAAAACCAAGCATCGCTTTCATGGTTAATGACATACCAGCAACATATAATTTATGATGAATTTGTAAAACACCATACAGCGAGTCAGCAATTGATTCTAGCATCTTAAAGGTTACTAAAATCATGATCAGGCCTGTTTTTGTAGTGTTATAGCCGTTCAGCACACAGAATACTACTGCGGAAATTGCCACAATAAGCGATGCGACGAAGCGTACAGCAATATAGCTGCCACTCGAAAACTCCCGCTTAACATCAGACACTTGATAGGTCCGACCACCCCATAAAGAAACCGCCCAAAACACCACTGAAAGTGACAACGCAAACGAAAATAGTCCAGAATCGTCAATGCCATTTAGTCGAGTGATGACAATTAGTAATACCGGAGAAATCGCACTCTGTAGCAGTGAACCCAGCGAGTTCCAGAGATAATCTTTTTTGATATTTTGCATACAGTCGCCTCACGTTACGGGGTATACATGAAATACCGCTGAAACGTTATCAATAGCGCCATTATCACCAATAATAAAATGATTAGCGATGAAATCATGATGATATTTTTCTTATTTTGAGGTTTTAGCTCAGCTCCTCGACCCAAAAATATCGCCATGAAAATTATGATAAGTGTTGGCAAGAAATAGCGACCTTGGACCCCGTAGATGATGTCAAAGTTATATGGTGTATACGTTAGATAGATAGCTACATTAACTGCAATAAAATGTACCACAGCCAAACCTCCAGCTAACCAACGCCAAGAGTTCGGGATAGTAAGCTTACTCTTGTCCTTTCCTAACGATACCGTTGCTGTCATTCCTAACACAAAGATGTATATATAACCCATCCATAATGGATATAGTGTATCGGCCGCACCAAAAGTACCAATTACACCTCGAGCCTCATCATCACCAAATGATGTCATATATGAATTCCACAAAACACGAGGTCCTCGTCTTGGATGTTCTTTGAGATTCTGTAATTGTTTATCTGATTGTATATTTTGAGGCAATGAATCACTTTTGTATTCATATTCGCCTGCATTGTTCGCCATCACTATATTAGCTCCAAGCAGCAATACACTGATAACGGCAGCGGTAATCGACCAACGCCAAAAATGCTTCTTTTTTACCAAAATAATGATCAATGGTAAAAACAGATATAGTAGCGGTTTAGACCAAACGATCGCACCGCACAGCATGGCTAATTTAATCCATTGGTTACGCTGGATGTCGGTTGATTGTGTATATAAGCGCAGTACATATGCAAGGAATAACAACAGTAAAGCGTATGATACTCCATCAGTTCCTACCATAGACTGCTGGAATAACATCATTGGCAACAACGCAACAAACGTAAATAAATATTTTTTACCTGGTAATAGTTTAATAGCAAAATAAACTATCACCACTGATGCTAGGGCTAATAATATTCGTGCGACATAAAGAGAAGTAACCGGACTGAGATTAAAGACGTTAGCCAAAAATACCCCTGGAACAGCTGGTAAATAGGTTAGAAAATTGTATGAAACCATAGGCGGTTGATACCGCTCACTTGGGTTCAACGATTTCTTAACAGCTTGCTTAGTGCGATTAAAATCATATTTTTTAGCTGAAAAACCGCGAATCTCATCATCATAGAACGTTAGTCTCAGCGTCTCACCAATAGATTTTGGCAAACTAGCGCCAGTGCTTTTTGGGTTAACTGGTATAACATGTCCATGCGCGATATACTGCACACGAATATAATGCTCTGGCTCATCAGGACCTTGAAATGGAGGGGTGATGACCGCAAAGCCTAATGCACCAATTAACCCAACTATAAGGTAGATTTTATGCGGCTGACTACACAGCAACACTAACTTTTTCTTGATAATATCAAGCTTCTCTCGCACCGTCTTCATATAGCACTAATTATACACTTATGTTCGCTGTTTTGCTATATGAGTTCACCCTTAGCTAGTAGGCTAACTGTGATATAGGAAATCTTAACGATAGGCAGTTTTTCTTTATTCAGCTCAACAAATTTTTGCCAACTACGAATTGGGTGCAAAGTTCCGTTCTTTAGATGATAGATTGTACCGCCTGGATCGCCCACAAACTGCGGCAGTTTTGCTTCTTTAGTCAGCAT
>JABCOL020000043.1 GCA_013333625.2 Candidatus Saccharimonadota bacterium
AGCCCACAGCTGCCTTTCAAGATCCCTCATGTTCATAAGTAAATTATATCAGATTTCGAAAGGCATTTACGCTGAGTAAAGTAAGACCTTATACACTTCACAACAATCAAATATTTTCAAAGTTTCAATATTTGCATCCTTGATCAATCATACCGGGTGTGCGGATTTCTATCAGCTGGAGATTTCCAGTCTACGCCATACTCTTTTTTCATAAGTTTCTTCAACTCCGACCAATAGGCATGAATATTTCCCATTTTCCATTCTTTTGGCTCGCCATTTTCATCAAGCTCAATTATCCCTCTTTTTGCCATAGCCTTGTAGACCTGAGACTCTAATGATTTAAGTCTTTTTTGTTCAAGTAAATATTCACCCACAGTTTCAGGGTGAGCTTCTAGTAAATCAATAAGATCATTGAAAGCGCGTGTAGCCATATGAGCATAATTGACTGCTGAGCGTATATCTCTTTTTAGTTGGGCATTCTTTGTTTTTCTATTAAACAGGCTTTTTCTTTCAGATGCCAAACTCATGGCGCTATTTATATTGCGCGTAAGAATCTGCAAATATCCACTCAGATCAAACTTGATGTCTCCGTAATACTTTTCGCCCTTTTTCATCGGACTTTATTATAGCATACTCACATAGTCATTTTTAGTAACAATAATATGATCATTAAGCGTAATGCCAAGTAGTTTCCCCGCTTCTGCCAGCCTGTTGGTAACATCTTTATCAGCCTGGCTAGCCTCCAAGCTCCCGCTCGGATGATTATGCGCCACGATGATACTGGCAGCACGGTCGGCGATGGCGTCGGCGAAGACCTCGCGCGGGTGCACCAGACTGGCGGTCAATGTGCCGATGGTCACCACCCGCTTGGCAATCAAGCGATTCGCGCCGTCCAGCGTCAGGCAGACAAAATATTCCTGCTTTTTGTCGCGAATATCGGCCAGCAGCTCGACGGCTTTTTCTGGGCTATCGATGATTGGCTGGTCGCTGTCCAGCAAGTACCGCCGCGCCAGCTCCAAACTCGCCAGAATCACCGGGATTTTCGCTTCGCCCAAGCCAACCACGCCGCGCAGATCATCATACGAAACATCACCGCCCTTTTGACGCAAAATTTTCAGCACTTCGCGCGCAATTTTACCAACATCCGCCTGTTTATTACCGCTGCCAATAATCGCCATCAGCAGCTCCAAATCGCTCAGCCGCGCCGTACCATAGCGCGCCAGTTTCTCGCGGGGACGGTCGTTAGGGTGGCAGTCAGACAGCTTCATATATAAAATTATACTATGCTAATGAAATTATTATTGCTCTACACATACTTAACTTCTAACGATATACCAAACCATCCAATAAAATGACCAACCGCCAAACGTTACCTTTTGGTAACGGCAGGCTATCGTAAATAAACCTACTCTAATTTTATAAGGACATGGCCGAGAGGTTGGCCCTTCAGGGTTAGGCGCAGGCATCTCGTTATCAACTTGTACGGTCGCAGACTTGCCAGCGTAACCGTCAGCTTTGACGCCTGTCACCGTGACTTTTCTGCTCGTCGATATGTCTACATCGGTAATATCAAGCTGCCGCTGTTCGCCAACCGTGTAACCAAGGCTAGTATCGTCCAGGCTAATCAACCAACGCGAAGACAGCTCATCAACTGGCTGCCAATTTAGCCGAATTGTCGCCTTATTGCCATTTCGCTCAATAATTTTTGCCGAAACCTGAGGCGCTCCAGGTCCAACAGGCAAATTAGGTTTTATGCCAACTTTAACAGGCGCAGATATGTTTGATACTGTGCCGTTATCGGCACTCATTCGCACCTGCATGATGCCATCAAACTTTTCAGTGTAAACATGGCTAGCAACTGGGTTTGTCGTTGTTTGATCAATTTTACCATCGCCATCAAAATCCCATTCGTACTTTGTGATGTCGCCGTCAACTACATACGAATCGCTGGCATCAAAGGTAATCTTCTGCCCAACCTCCGCATAATATTCGCCAATTTTCAGTTTGGCGTTCGGACGATTCTTAATTTTAGTTAAGGCTTTACTTAGCGCAGCAATGGTGTCATTCTCGCCACCGCTAACAATTACTTGGCCAGTGGTCTGGCTGGCCATATCCTCATACGAACCTTCCAAGTGTTTTTCTACAACTGGATAAATATTGACTGGATCTATCTCCAACGAACGCTTAGCCACAGCCGCCAGCGTCGAACCATCAACCTTATCTGGCTCATGATAGCCGGCATCAGTCAATAGAATGATTGCTTTTGTCGCTCCCTTCTGCCACTTCATCTCGTTCATGGCCACCATACTAGCATGCAGCGCCGCCTCCGGATCATCGTCACCACCTTCAATAGAGATATCTTCAAGCTTACCAAGCATGTCGGTAGTATCTGACTGCAAATCTGATAATTTCTTAGCAGTATATTCATCACCAGCATCACGATACACCACCAGCCCAACTCGTCCGTTCATTTCTTTGATCTTTGAGCTATAATTCCTGATGAACGTTTTCATCTGATCAATATATAGCGACATTGACCCAGTGGTGTCCAAGACAAATACCACGTCAGTTCCAGTCGTTCCCATATTGTTATTTAGCGGTTTATCGTTAATTCCTGAGTCATTTTGAGAAGCAAGTTTGGCGGCATTTTTTAGTCTATTAGCCGCTTCGCGAACACCATCGTCAATCGGCCCATTGGAATTAGCGTACTTACCATGACCCTCGACGTCCCACACAAATTTTGAACTACCGCAAACGTAATCGTTAGCTAGACACCATAACCCAGTTTTTGAGTTATCTTCGCTCGGCAGAAACGGTTTTCGTGCGCCAAGCACACCATTATCAATATGGCAATTAGCAATTTCTCGCCGATAAGCTGATAAGTTCTCATTGCGACAGGCTGGCGGAAATATTCCTTCACCCTCTGGCAAATATAATTTAGGATCGCCAAACAACATATTAAAGACTATTTTATTCTTGACGCCAGACGAGATATTTGGTAATGCTTGGCCAACTACCTGCGCACCCTGTGAAATACCGCCCAGAATGAAAAATTCGTTAGGACATTTTCGGTGACGAGCATCTAAATAAGCCTGCAATTCTGCGACACCTTGCCTTACACTCTTGCCATAATCATTCCCCATGCCGCCGCTAAGCTTGGCGCCAATAGCATTACCGTTCCAGACATTACTGACATCAACCGCTGGATATTGATTGCCGCCATAGCTTTCGCTACCAAGTTCGTAGAAGTTTAATTTAGATTCGTCGCCAATTCTAGATAGCAGCTGATTCCTAAAACGCGAGGTTTCATTTCTGTCTTGACCAACCTTTTGACCAGACCCTCTAGCAAATACACCCGTAACTAGCGTGCATTTATTGTCAACATTCGCTGCTAAAGCATCAAAATTAGATACAAACACATTAAGAATCATAGACGCTATGAGTACGTAAATTATTGCAATTTGCTTATTCATAAAACTTCCGCTCCCACAATTTGAAGTAATCTTAAGTATTAAAGTATATAGTTAGTTGACATTATCAACAAAACCCCCTTTCCTTACGTTTAACCCTACGTTTGTCACGTTGTCACGACGCGAAACATGTATCCTATACTGGTATCCATTTCTTTTTCCGCTAAATTCACAGACATTAAGATTGTTGTTTTTGCACCTATCGTCTACGTCTAACAGCTCATCGTAACCAGCAAATTTTTTAATATCGTCATAATCTACAGATTTTTTATACTTCCACGACTTATAAACTTCTGGACAACTTCCCATCAAACATATTATTTTTGGCGTCACAACCTCACGCTCCGCCTCTTGCCAACCATCTAACGGCTTAAAACTATCCGCCACCGCCTCAATGTCCTTCGTATCACCTTGCCAAGACAACGCATAAACCAACACTCCTGCTAAAGTCAGCAGGATAATAGCTGCAGATAATATCACTTTTTTGAGATTAACCTTTTTATTGCTAATCATACTATACCTCCTCGCAATTAAAAAGCGCCCAAAGGGGCGCTAAAAATTCAAAATAGTTGGCGTATTCACTGGTGGCGTACCATCACAGGACATATATTTATTATAACTTAAGGTTTTTACAATGTCTAATTAGAAATACCAAGCGTACCTTCCCGCCTACTGCAAGCCACATAAACTGCTACTGCACCAACCAATTTTGTCAGCCACGAAGTAACACTGGTACTGCTACCCTTTGAGATTTTATTATTTTCTGGATTTAGCCGGCTGTCATCGGCCCATAACGCCGCTAAGGGATGAGCAAAAGCAACCTTATGTAGTTTTTCCGCCTGGCTGCCGCTATTATCATTTAGTTGGCAATTCAAGTCATTATCATTATCATTATTCATTTCTATTTGATTCGCATAGTCCGCAGTTGGTTCGCTGTGCAGACTGTCTACCTCGCTGCTAGCATGCTCATTCCTCAAATCAACGTATATTGTGTCGTTTTCGTTTGGTTGTGTCATTCTTGTTTGCTGGGCTTTTTGACGAACTGGTTTGTCGTCTTCAAAGTCCGCTTGATCAATCAATCGATTTGACGCCTCATCCGGCTTAGGCCATAGTTCAGAGATTTGTCTCTCGTCATGCTCTTGCAAGCCGCTTGACGTCTTATCCAGTTTAAATAATAGTTCAGATTTTAAAGACCCGCTTGGTGGCAAGGCTGGATTTACCATCTCATCCAATTTTGGCCATCGTTCAGAGGACCAGTCAGAACGCAATTGAAGATTTATCTCAGTAGTATTTTTCGGCTCCAGGTCTTGCTCGATATCAGCTTTTGGCGCTCGTTCGTTCTGCGGTAAAGTCGGCAAGTCGTTATCGCCATCTATTAATACTGTCTCACGCTGCATAGACTCGTCTCTATGGTTATTAGCAAAACTTTCTTCCCGGTCAACTACAAAGATTTCATTTTCGCTAGCCCAACTAGCAGTTTCTGCAGGCAATTTTACAGCAGGAGTATTTGCGACCGTTTCTACCTGCTCTATCTGATTAAACACACTAGCACTAGCACTAGCACTGTAATGTGTATTATGATTTTTAACAACTGCTTTTTTTGACGGTACATCTTCCATCTTGGCAAGCTCTGCGGCTGAATCCTCTCTATCTGATGTATTTTGTACAGCGTTTACCAATCGAGTTTCTGGCAGAGTTTTTTTGAAATAATCAACAGATTCAACCGCGGGAGGAGAGCTAATATTATCCTTTTTATGGTCAGCTAGCGGGTTTTGCTTATCTATCGACGGAGTTTTTTGAAACTCTAAAGACATCTCAGCTGAGACTTCAAAATCTGTTGATGAATCACTATTAGGTCTAGTTGTAATATTTTTCGGAGTAGTTTTTTTAAGTAGATTATTCTTTGTTCTAATAGGTTTTGGTTTTAGAGCTGGTGGCTCTTGCCTATTGCCTACTCTGTCAACCGCAGTAGAAGTCCCGCTGTCGGCTAAAGTATCATTAGCATCAATTAGCGTGCTTGATACTTTTTCTATCACTGACTCTTTCTGAGAGCGAGCTGTCGCAACGGTGCTATCATTACTCTCTGGCTTAGAAATTTCAATCGCCTGATGAGTGTTGGCTGACGAGATTTGTTCAGTTGTATTAACAGCTGACGACACCTCCTGGTCGGTATGTTTGTTTGAACGCTGAGCTGTTTGAGTAGCGCGACGTACTATTGCTGTTTGCTGATAAACAAGCTTATCCGAGTCATCCGCTGCACGGTCTGCTGCTCGCGGTAATTCATCTTGCTTGATGTGCTCATTAGTATTACCGCTGTCGATTTGTACAAGAGGTTCTTTCGATACTTTAGCAGCCAAATTAGAATTGGCTTCAAGGTTAGTACCGCTATCATCGCTACTCGTTGTTTTTTTCACTACATTAGCTATAGGAGCTGTAGTCGATTTTTCTTCGTCTTTGCTACACTTTTCATCAACTTTGTGGCTCAAAGTTTCTGATTTTATTGACTCTGCAGCCTGAGATAGCGCCACCGCAGCTAACTCCTTTTGCTTGTTAGACGGCCGAGAAGATGGTTGAGTGTCTGATAGTGGTTGGTTTTCGGGCTCAGGTTCAGATTCAAATACATTTGAACTATCGTTTATTGACTGTTCCTCCTCGGCAGCTAGCAGCTGCTCTCTACTGACATCGTCATCTGGCGTAGGCTGTGCCCAGACAATCTCACCCGGCGCGTCGTCTTCTCGGAGTAATTTCTCTAGGGTACTGAGTTGCTCCGTTGGTTGACTCTCGTTATTCTTTGCCACCATCGCCGCCTGACGCTCGGCGCACAATAGCGCAAAATCACAACCAACGCAGGCGATCGTTCCAAATTTTTCACACAAATCGGGGCCAACTGGTGTCGATATTTCTGAGCTATTGTTACTGTTTGTATCGCTCATCGTGGTGTCGAGCTTTTCTTTGCCGCCAGCCACCGCTACTAGATCAAGGCCGCTTACCGCTTCATCTGTATCAGCACCACCTGCTTCGCCAGCACCAGACGAAAAATTGTCACTCTCAACACCGCCCCTCAGCGACGCAAACACATCAAAACCATCACCGTCAATTCCTGCCGGTGATGATTCTAATGTAGTCGCCTCCCCAATCATTGTTCAAAAAATGTCTCCGTTGAAATATGTGATTCGTCGACACCAGCGGCGGTTAGTTTTTGCCAAACATCGCGCACAAATGGTAGACTACCGCAAACCAGAAAGTGCGCCTCGTCCGGCGTTTCAGCGACGATCTTCGCCACCTCAAACCGCCCGTTATGCCAACCGTCTATTTCCTCAACCCGCTGGCGAGTACTAAACTTGTTGACCTTGATGGATGAGGCTGACAGCTCCTCCGAGAACACCATATATTCCGGCGATTTTTGACTCAAATAGAGAAAAGTCGGCTGCTGGGCGTCTGCCAAAATACTCCAAATCGGACTGAGTCCGCATCCCGCCGCGATGCCAACCAATGGCCGCTCGGTTTGCGGGTTGAAATCGCCGTACGCCCGGCTAATTTGCAGCGTATCGCCAACGCGGCGCGAACACAAATAGCTGGAGAATTCGCCGCCCACATTTTTCACGGTAATCGACATCAGCTCCTCATCTGGACGCGAGGAAATACTATAGGCCTTGCCTTCGCGCACCTGACTACCCGCAATGAACACCGTGATGTATTGCCCCGCCATAAAATCAAACGGCCGCGCAACATACAGCGTCGTCACCTCGGGATTTTCCTGGCGCACGCGCACAATTTCAACGGTTAGTGAATCACGCATTCTTCGACATACCTTTCCATTATTTTTTGGGCAGCTCTAAATTCCTCATCAGTAAACGTGTGGTAATTTGCAAACTTTGGACTAATCGTGGTGCCAGTGCGAAAATGCTGCAGGGCAAACCGTTTAGCGCCTTTGACCAACTCTCCAATCTTTTCAAAATCCGCCACCTCCAGCTGCTCGCGAACGATCGTCGTCCGAAACTCATGACCAATCCCTGAGTCAATCATCAGCCGCACGTTGTCTTTGATTGCCTCCAGATCAATCGGCCGGGCCGCAATCTCCACGTATTTTTCCAGCGGCCCCTTGACGTCCATGGCGATAAAATCAATCGTCCCCTCCTCGACCATACCGCGCACCATGCCAGGATGTGTGCCATTAGTATCCAGTTTGACATCAAAGCCGAGGCTCTTGATCATCCGGCATAACACTGGCAAATCTTCGTTGACCGTCGGCTCGCCGCCAGAAATCACCACGCCGTCTAGCCGACCAACACGCGATTTTAGGAATATCATCGCCTCCTCGACCGGGATGCTTGGCGCCAAACGCTCGGGTAGTACCAGCTCCCGATTATGGCAATAGCCGCAGCGCATATTACAACCTGACAGAAACAGCGCTGCCGCCACGTGCCCTGGATAGTCCACCAACGACAGCTTCTGAATCCCGCCGATCGCCACCTTAAGCTGGGACAGCGACGGCGTTGGCTCGCTGATGTTCGGCGGCATCGTCATAATGCTCCCTCATGTCAAATTCAGCCTGTTTGCCATTGTTCCACTGAGCAACCGGACGCAAGAAACCGACTACCCGCGAGTAAACCTCAGTCGCTTCGCCGCAATTCGGACACTCTGGATGCTCTCCGACGATATAGCCGTGATTGGTGCAAATCGAGAAGCTTGGCGTGAAGGTAAAGTACGGCAATTTGTAGTTTTCGCAAATTGTCTTGACCAATTTCTTGAGTGTTTGTGGATCATCCATGCGCTCACCGAGGAAGAAGTGAATCACCGTACCGCCCGTGTATTTGGTTTGCAAATTATCCTGCAAATCCATCAGCTCGAACAGATCGTCAGTGTAGTTGACTGGCAAGTGGCTGGAATTAGTATAGAACGGATGTTTGACCGCCGCGCCCAAACCATTGGCAAAGTGTGCTCGATCCGGGAAGCTGGCTTTGTCAATTTGAGCCAAACGGTAGGTTGTACCCTCAGCCGGCGTTGCTTCCAAATTGTAATTATTGCCCGTTTCTTTCTGGTATTCCACCAAGCGGTCGCGCATGAAGTCAAGCGTTTTCTCAGCGAACGCCTTACCCTTTTCAGTACCAATATCAACGCCCAGCAGGTTCAACGCCGCTTCATTAGTACCGATCAAACCGATGGTTGAGAAGTGATTTTTCCAGTATTCATTGAAGCGCTTTTTAATATCGCGCAGATAAAACTTAGTATACGGATACAGGCTGATATCCGAATCGGTCAGCTGCTCCAGCACCTTGCGTTTGGTCTCCAGACTGTCGCGCGCCATATCCATCAATTCGCCCAATCCTTTGAAAAATTCTTTCTCGTTCTTTGATTTCAGCGCTAGGCGCGGCAGGTTAATCGTCACCACGCCAATTGAACCGGTCATCGGATTACTGCCAAACAAG
>JABCOL020000044.1 GCA_013333625.2 Candidatus Saccharimonadota bacterium
TTATGCGGGTTTAGCTCAGTTGTTAGAGCGCTTCCTTGCCATGGAAGAGGCCAGGAGTTAGAGTCTCCTTACCCGCACCAACCGAAGTTATGAAGTAGATTATTCAAAGGTATCAGAAGGTACCTTTTTTTATTTGTTCTGGAGCTCGCCTTGCGGGTTATTTTTTTCGTAAAAGAGAGGCATGCACCGCAAGGCATGCCTCTCTTTTGTTACTCCAACCGGGACAACTAACGGGTTTAGCTGTTCCGCAGGGTTAGCAAAACTCCTGATGGAAATGTTGAGAACGTTAACAATTTGACTTTTGCAAACAACAATCACCTTCCGATATTTAAGTGAACGGCCAAAACAATAATCACAAGTGGCGACAGAGAGCTCAATAACGGAAGGCTGATAATAACAAGAAATGGAGGTACAAACCGTTCGTATCATACGCATGGTCCTCGTGATAGCGATGGTAGCACTGCTCATGCCGGCGGCTAAACGGCCCCAGGAAGAGATGGTGGCACCGCTATCACACAATAACGAGATTCAGAGACAGCAGACTGTCAAGCCTGCCGAAAAACCTCAGCAGACAATATCACCAAAGCCTCAGACAGTTTTGGCGGTGTCCGAAGCAAAACCGCTAAGCACTAAGTACGACTTGATGCGTGCCGCTGGTATTCCCGAAAGTGATTGGATATCAGTAGACTACATCATCGAACACGAAAGTTCTTGGCGGCACAATGTTTGGAACAAAGGCGGCTCTGGCGCATATGGATTGTGCCAAAGCCTGCCAGCAACCAAGATGGCATCTGCGGGAGATGACTACATGACAAATCCCGTTACGCAGCTACGCTGGTGTCACAATTACGCCATCAGCCGATATGGCAGTTGGCAGGCAGCCGCCGCGTTCTGGAAACGTACCGACCCGCGCCCCTACCCGGGACATTGGTGGTAAAAAACAACAAAAACAGCCGGAAAGGAGATCAACTCTATGGGCAAACTTAAAACAGCAATCAACAACGTAACTGTCTTTTTAGACAATGCCTGGACTATCATGGTCCGCGCCGCAGAGATAGTAGCGGGAATAAAACTCTTTGGAGTCCAGTACATGGAAACCGCAATCGGAACTTTACCGATTGCACAAATCCTCGGAGCAATTCTCATTACTGATGTGACTGTCTTTGTTTATTCTCTGCTTCGCTCGCAAAGTGAAAAGAAGAGATGAAAAAGCATATCAGTATCACACCAGTTAGCAAACCGCGCATGACGAGAAGCGATAAGTGGAATGAGCGTCCGTCAGTAATGAGCTATCGAGCGTACGGCGACGAGCTAAGGCTGAAATTGCCAGGATATGAGCCGCCTGAAACGTTTACGATTGAATTTGCTCTGCCCATGCCAAAAAGTTGGTCAAACAAGAAGCGTAAAGCCATGAATGGATGTCCGCACCAGCAGAAACCGGATATAGACAATCTGGTTAAGGCGTTTCTGGATCATCTCTGCGAGGATGATTCGTACGTCTGGAAGGTGTGTGCATCCAAGATATGGGCGGAGCACGGCGGAATAACTATCGAAACTTAAGGAGGAATCCGAGAATGGGAATCTTACAGCTTTTATCCAGAAAGAAATATGACGAGCCTGAGCTTGAAGTTCGCAGTGAGGACGAAGACTATACCGAATGGCACGTCAAACCAGATTTTGAAGCAAGAGACTTGTCATTAACCTTTCGGTCCCGATCTGATGCACGCGACTATAAAAGACTGTTAGCGAAAAGCTTTTACCATATCCATTCAAAAATCATTCGCCGGGATTGGCAAGGTGGATTCATCCGAGAGGAGAAAGAGGTCAGATAATCACTAAACTGGTGCCGAAACCGGTTAAATGGCTTGGCGATGCCCACCCTTGCCAAGCAGCAGCCAGAGACAGGTAAAAAATATGAACGATAGCAAGCACGTACACAAATGGGAATGTCTCCGAGCAGATAAGCTTATTTGCCATAGATGCAATACGGTCGCGGAAATTGACACGTTAATTACCAACAACCGTAATGATGCTTATCTCAAAGCGAAGGTCGATATTCTGTCTAAACAGCTATATGCTGGCGACCTAAAGAAAGATGCTCGCGAGAAAGCTTATGCGTGGCTGATGGAGCATAGTCCGGATGCTATCAAGAAAGACGAACAGGTATCGCTGCTATGACAAGAGACGAAATGATCAAACGGATTGAGAGTGCACTAAAACGTGCTGAACGCGCCATTGTTGAACTTCGTAAAGAGCTAAAGAGACTACGGAGCGAGGGCTAGGTTTATGGCGGTCGAGTATGTCCTGTACAAGGGAGAAGAAATAGTGGGAATAGGCACAGCCGACGAGCTATCTCGACGGCTTGGATTACGTCCGCAAACTATTCGAAGTTACTCCTCGCCTTCTCATATGCGCCGCGTAGAAGAAAGCGCCGATCCAGAGTCGAGGATTGTGGCGGTAAGAGTTAAACATGGAAAGGAAAAAGATGGCGATGACTCAGAAAAATAACAGAGTGGCGATTGAGGCGCATGCTCAGCATATTGTAGATGTGGTGGTCTGCAAAGCCGAGCCTGCACCTGAGCCGCCAAAGCCTGTGTATGAGTACTCGCCTGGTCGTCCGATGAAGTTTCAGGATATCGACGAACTGCGCGCCATGATACTTGAGTACTTTAAGAATGCAGCGCCCCACTGGGAAGAACAAACTGAGTATATTGACCGCCGCGACCCTAAATCTGGAAAGATTATCATTGAAAACGGAAAGGTCGTCCAGGACAAGGTGGTCCGCAAAGTTAAAACCAAACAGAAACCACTCACCGTTACTGGTTTAGCTGTTGCACTAGGCACATCACGCGATGTGTTATTAGACTATGAGACCACATATTCAGAGAAATATCCAGAATTTTCCAACACGATAAAAGAAGCGAAAGAACAGATTAAAGCCTATGCGGAGGAGTCTCTGTTTGGCACTAATACTGCTGGCGTAATATTCAGCTTGAAGAATAACTGGGGATTCAAAGACAAATATGAGACCGAGAACACTAACCGTGAGGTTAAGTTCATTAACACTGTTCCGAGGACACCAGAATCATGACAGAGATAGTCAAAGTACCGGATTACACTGCTTCGCCTCGTCAGACATTGTTTCATACATCGACAGCTTTTGAGCGATTCTACGGTGGTGCTGCCGGCGGAGGAAAGACTGCCGCACTAGTTGCTGAGGCAGTAACACGCTGCCTTGAATACGATCACTACGCAGCGTATCTATTTCGGCGAACGTACGAGGATACAAAAAAGACCCTCATGAGAGAAATAGATAAACAGTGCCGTGCATATATCAAGGACGGCAATATGATATTTAGGTCGCAAGAAAAGGGCTACTACTTCACTGCCACTGAATCGTGGATTTACTTGTGCTACTACAACCACGAAGATGATTTTAATCACTATCAGGGTTCAGAGATACACATGCTGGGTATCGACGAGTTAACTCAGTTCTACGAAAGCTGGTACGACAACCTCGTTGGGCGCGTTCGTTCTGACGATCCAGACAAACCACTTACCGTCTTCGCAGCTGGCAACCCAGGTGGCGTCGGGCATGGCTGGGTTAAGACTCGATTCATCGATGCCGCACCACCTGAGCAGATAATTTACGACAAGCGTCCGTACGTCAAGCGAGACGGCTCAATTGACTACATCGAGACAACGCGTATGTTTATCCCTGCCACTCTAGAAGACCACCCGAGCGCGTCATTCAGACAGTCATACATGCGTAGCCTACTGACAATGGCAGACCCAAAGAAGCGCGAAGCATATCTGTATGGCAACTGGGATCTGTTTGCTGGTCAGGCGTTTAGCGAGTGGCGGCGACATCTGCACGTCGTCGAGCCGTTTAACATACCAGACCACTGGCCGAGATGGATGGCATATGACTATGGACGAGGTACGTATGCGGGTGCTGTTTGGCTAGCACGTGACCCAATTAGTCAACGGATATATCTTTACCGCGAATATTATGTTAGCGGCAAAGGTCCAAGGATTCAGGCACGCGAGATGAAGCAGCTTGAGCAATCTAACGAGCAGCTACCTGTTAGGCTAGCCGACCCGTCGCTGTGGAAGCATATTGCTAATGCTGATGACGGAAAAACTATCGCTGATCGATTTGACGAAGAAGGCATCAACTTCACGCCCGCTAATAACGACCGGCTTCAAGGAATCACTGCCGTTCATGAAGCGCTGTCTCTAGCGCCGGACGGATTGCCATATCTGCAGGTATTCAGTAACTGTGTTCATTTCATCCGTACCCTACCGAGCCTTGTGGTTGACACTAAACGACCCGAGGATGTTGATACAACCGGTGAAGATCATCTCTACGATGCACTGCGCTACGGGCTTGTCAATGAGCGTAAGGCGACAGTTGAGGATTCTATGCCTCAGTCTGATCCGGGACTGTTCAGCGATGGAGGGTATTATGGGTAGTTTACCGATAAAAAATTAAAGGAGGGTATATTTTGGAAAGCTTAGATTTACCACAATACATCATTAACCTAGAACGAGCCGCACGCGATACGCCGTTTGGTGAAGTTGGTCCGTTCTATCTCATGAGACACAAAGGTGAGACTGTGGGTATACGCGGTCAAACATCGGAGATTATCCGATTCAAAACTATGACAGAAGCAGTTATATATCTGGTGGACTACATCAAGACTCTGCCGACCGATAAGTCCGGAGATATTATTTTTGCTGTTAAATTCACCAACGGTAGGGTCAAACAGATTACTACAACATCAGACATCACAACGATAATCGAGGATAAAACAGATGACGACAGATAAAGCTAAGGTGCTATGTAAGAACTGCGGTAGCACAAGACACTATCAGACGTTCTGTCCATTCAAAAAACGACAGAAAATATCGCAGTGCGGCAAACACGCAAAAGCGTGGGCAGCGTTCCGAGATAAGGTTGCAAAGCCATACCTCGACATGAAATTTGGGCATGTGTGTGCGGTCGCCGGATGTACCGAGACTAAAAACCTAGATGTTGATCACATTAAGGGGCGCGGCTCTCACCCACATTTGCGTTATGACGTCAACAACTTGCAGTACTTATGCCGTAATCATCATCGACTGAAAACGGACGGCAAACTATGACGAAGAAGGCTTTACGAAAGAAGCAACGCCGAAAGCGTAAACAGCGAGCGATAACTAACGAAATAAAGGGAGGTAAAAATGACTAAAGAAACAGAATTGCCAGACGTATTTCTCTGGGCAAACAAAACGGACGGACGTAAGGATAAATTAGACATTGAGCTATTTGCAATCACCAAATCGTCTGAGATATTTCGCATTGACCATAACGAGGCAATCAATCATCAGCTGTTCGCGCTGTTTTTGTACGACATCATTAGTGGAGTGCAAGTTGACAGTATTACCGGCGTAAGGGTTGTCGATTATGCGGCATCTGAGGGCTGTCAGAATACCCTACCCGCCATCAAGGTAAATGACGTGCCGGTTGCTGAAACGATCATGGAATATCTGGAGTATACAAATGACATCGACCTACTCGACTTAAATCAAATCGAGGCAAAGAAGCTACTGGCGATTTGCGCACGATTCACCGACAAGGAGACGAACGAAAGCTTTTATATCTTTAAGCACATTCGCCCAGCTAGCGTATTAGTCGGCGGCGCTGTCTCCTACGCTATTTCAGCCGGACGCATGGAAGAGCTGTCGTCAGAGTGCGCATTAAAGATAGATCCGTCGAATCAAGTTTTAGTGTTTGAAGATACGATGTTTGTGTTCAATAAGTCCAAGTTTGAATCGATGTTTCAATACGACCCAGTGTCAGTCGCTGAAGCTCGCAAGAATGGCAAGATACTTGACGAGAGGCTGTCTATCGCCACGCCAACGATTGGTCAAGGTATTGAGTTTCTCTGTAAAGATAACCGTACATTAGTCAAACGGCTCGCTAAGCTTGACCCCGTCAATATGACCCGCGATGTTGTTGAGGAGATAATTCGCGATTACAACGTAGATCTGATGACCGATGCCACCAACGACAAACTCATTATCATGGATACTAACGATGCTAAGAAACTGCTAGATATTGTCGAGGATAACTTCGTTCGCGGCACCAACGGCACTGCTTATATCGCTAAAAATAAGAAAGAACTTGAGCCGAAGGAGGATAAATAATGTTCTGGATTATGGCACTCATAATACTCGTCGCATTCATCGTCGTTACAGAGATTGCGGTGGCGCGAGAAGACAAAGAATGGCAACGTGAACGCGAGGTCAGACAGTACAAAGACAAAATCATTAAGTCCCGCAAGCGGAATAAGAAAGATAACGGAATATTTTAATAGGAGGTGTTATGAAACGATACAAACTGCTTAAAGATTTACCGACATTCAAAGCTGGAGATTTATTCTATATATCTGAATATGGTGCTTTGGTTTATGATGGCGGCGATGGTGGCGTTATGGCTTACGCTCGACAGACTCTTGACATGTTTCCAAATATTTTAACTGAATGGTTTGAGGAAATTCAGGAAGAGTCAACAGACAGTATCCACTGGAAGCCGAAAATAGGCCAAAAATATTTTTATACTGATGACGGGTATGTGTTTTCCGGCGTCTGGATAGATTCCCGCGTAGACAATCGTCGTTATATGGCGGGCGCTATCTACTACGCCGAAACTGATGCCGAAAGGGCTCTCGAACGTCAAATCGCTATCACCACGCTTATGCGCGATTCAAACTTTGAGCCTGATTGGAGCAATAACGATCAGAATAAGTGGACAGTTTATTACAACCATAATGATAAAGAGTTGTTGATTGAGGCGACTGCCTTTCTGCAATACCCTTCAGCTATTTACTTCGACACATATGACAGCATTAAAAAATCCATCAAAAATCATAAGAAAGAATGGCTAGTCTACCTTAATGTGGAGGATTGTTAAATGGGGCTTTTGGATATGTCAGAGACGACTACTTTTCGCGACCTGATGCTAGAAAGATGCCGAGTAGCTATGGAACATAGGCTCGGAAAACATATGCTACGGAACTTAGAATTGCGAGAACTTCGAAATCCTTGTCTCGTCATAGACGACATGGTAATTGCATTTTGCTCTGACGTGCTGTCTAACAAATTATGCGAGGATTCATACAGCGTATCAGACTCTCAGACGCTTCTCTTCCCGAAAACCCCATGGCAACACTTCAAGAATGACTACATGCCAAAGTGGTTTATCAAGAAGTTCCCCGTCAAGTACCTGTATAAGAAAGTAGAGTTTCATAAAACCATTAAAATCACTCGTCGAGAGACCTACCCAATGTGCGATATGGACATCAGAAATAACCCAAGACTCAGGGTACAGCTGGGTACGCCGGTTATTAAAGATGAGGTAGAAATTAGCTAATAGAAAGGGCACGATATGAAAGGTGAAGTACTTGTATATATAGAGGGAACGGAGGATAGCTATAAGTTATACAGCAAAGACATAGAATCGGCTTGCAGCCTGTATTACGGCTTAGAAGAACGTCCGATTTATATTGACCGTCCCGATGGTTTAGCTAAAGTTGTTGTTAAAAAGTTGGATATGTTAATAGAAGCTATCCTCGACACTCATAAGTATAGAGAAGAGAGGCTTGAATCTTTCTACGAAAACACACGAGTAAAGGAGTGGCGGGACGCGAGAGACCGAGGTATTCTCCGAAGTGTGCTTGTAAATAGAAATTACGAGGGAGATAGAATCGCCGGTTTGATTGGCTGGCTAGAATCCAGAAGGGCTATCAGTTGGAACGACAGAGAGACTAGGGTCGTGCCCTATAAATTAAACAATAATTTGATATTAATCTTTTCCTAGGAGATTCAATAATGAAACGTAAAATATACATGACAATTGGTATTGTCGGTGCAATATCTACCGCAGCTTCAATGATATTTACCGCTATTGATAAGCAATACACTGGATCAATATTTTATCTGACACTATTTTTCATTAACGTGTTTGTGTTTTATGCCGCAAAGGAGGAAAAATAACATGAATTACTACCCGCCTTGCTCGACCGTAGAAAAATTCTGGGGTTTTGCTATCGGAATAGTCATTATCTGTATTTTTGTGTCTGTCACTGCTTGGTCGATAACAGTCACAATGAGCACTGGAAGCGGGATTTCTGAACAAGAGTCTCGTGCCGAGGCACAAAAGTCTCGCTGTGAGTCGCTTCAAGGTAATTATGGCGGCGGCAAATGCTTTAAGAGTGGAAAAGAAATATGAAAAAACTAGAAAAGATAGATTACTTACAAAAAAACTATTTGCGTGAATGGGTAAAAACTCATGCCCAAGTAGAGCAAGAGTTGTCAGATGCTCATGACATTTTCTGCGAATGCGGACACCTAGCAACTGGGCTGCACGAATCTAGCTGCCGCAAACTCAGAAATAAAATCATGAGCAAGACGATAAAACGGCTATCTCATTTACTGCCTAAAGAGAATGTGAGGCTAGACAGAGATGATTAGAGAGTTGGGTGATGTTTACAGCCATAGAGTTGTGCCAGTCGGTACTAAGATATGGTTTGAATCAGAAAGACAAGGTTACACGGTTAGAACATCTAATGCAGCGTTTGCAATTTTAACAAAGCCGTTCAATATCAGCAAAACCGTACTGTACACAATCATCGACTGGGAGCTTGGTATACGCGGTCCTAGTGATCTAATTTGGGGCACTGGCGCAGAGACTGATGCGCAATGCCTGGAACTACTTGATATGCTCACTGATGGCGAGATTGAAGTTAGCTCACGACGCTGTGTCAAGCTGAACATTAGAAAAGCAAAAATAAACTACACGAAATCGTATAGATAAGGAAAGAAGGTTATGGGTTTTAGTATAACAATACAAGTAGATGAAAATCCTAGTATGTACCTATCAAACGGCTACGGCGATTTTTCGGTTGGTCCTCTTGGTAGACTAGCTTGTAAATATCAGGACACAGGTTTTTATGATGGCGAGAGCTTTGAAGTCAAGATAGATAACGTGGACGACCTTGCAGATGCACTAGCTGAAACTCAACAGGATGCCGAAAAAGCGCTTGGTGATAGAGTATGGAACTTAAAGCCCGATGTGCTGTACAGCCAAGACCCACAGCAGTATATAAGAGAGCAGATACTACATGATGATGGTTGTTATGCTCTAGTCCTGGGTAGAGTATTTGATTATTTGTTCAGACAAGATTGCCTGGAATTTGATGATAACACTAAAAGCGGCTACAGACTCAAGGATGGCAAAAAGATTATCCTAAGAGGCAATTGAGGAGAATACAATGACCCCTAAAATCGAATGGTGTAATTGGGTGTTTGATTATACAGACAGTATGGACACTGACAGGTGGATGGTAAAACGCGATTGTTGCGATGATGAGCTATTGCTTATCCGAGGCGACAGCAGAAACTGGAAAGCATATCAGGCATCGCTATTGCCGTATCGTGTTGGAAGTTACCCTGACGCTGCCTCAATGTGTCCTAATTGTGGCAAGTTTGTGAACGGCGTCAATCCATATGACGATGGCGAGACGTGGATGATGTAATGAGATTAAACTAAACCACCATTTTACTTTAATTTGAAAATTGAAAGTCAAGTAAAATGTTAATTCCGTGGACATAGATAAAGGAGATGTCAATGAAAATCATAGCAGAAAATCCAGCTGAAGAAGCCCTACTGTGGCGCATTAAAGCGCTGAGCGACGAGCTGGTCAATCAAGACAATCGATGCACCAGTATGCCAGTGTGGACGATCCTAGATAATAACAAAGCCGGCAAAGATTATGGCGCGGTCATGTACTTTACTGGCAAAGCCGCCGAGCAGCACATCGACGAGAACGACCATCACTACGATAATCCAACGACATGTATTCGTAGCGCTCACGACAACCGAGAGCTGAAAGATGTTATTCACCTACTCATTCTAGCTGGCGGCAATGAAATACCAAGTAACCATTATGGAGTTTTGAGAGATGCGTGAACTAAAATTCAGAGTCTGGGACAACCTAGAAA
The DNA here is from genome assembly GCA_013333625.2 of Candidatus Saccharimonadota bacterium. Lineage (GTDB taxonomy): Bacteria > Patescibacteriota > Saccharimonadia > Saccharimonadales > Saccharimonadaceae > Saccharimonas. Next base: position 10,048 of record JABCOL020000044.1, read on the forward strand.
AAAGGATGCGAAAAGTCGTGTCGTTACATTGGCAAGGCGACAAACTCGTATCAGCAAAACTTGAGGGTGAGAATGAGTACTAAAATATCCGACCAAGACCAAAAATGGCTAGACGAAATAAATAAACTGTCAGAAGAAGGCATCTCGATAGCAAAACGTTCAAGTATGGAATCTGCCGAATATGTAGACCTATTACTGAGCAACTTTGACGATAAGAATTACTGTCAAATGGTAATCAACCAGCATGCGGTAGAGGCAGCTATCGGACAATACTTTGCCGACGTTATTGCCCCCATATTCTTCGATATGCAAAAGGTGCTACGGAAGAAAACTAAGATGAGCAAAAACAACGCCGAAACATGCGCCAGAATACACGTAGGGCGATTTATCCGCAACGTCGTTAAGGAGTTAAATAAGAGAAATGACGAAGAGTGAATCGAAACCATCTATCCAGTGCGACAAATGTCATAAGTGGATAAAATACAACAAACACTATGGCTATAAGCATTTCTGCAGTAAGCACGCAAGAGATATTTGTGAGCTTGAAGAAGTGCGTAGGCACGCTATAAGCCTTATACGAGACGATAGCATGCGAAACTATGAAATGACGCGCCTCATTAGGGACATGTCTTTTGTGGACGTGAGATATGACCCGGAATCTAGTAAATCATTAAGAAAGAACATTGAAATGAAGAAAACCATAACAAGCCTCCCCACTCCAGAAGAGGTCACCCGAATCACTGCAACTTTAGATTTAGCGAGCAAACTAGATAACGCTGCGATTGCTAAATTAAGCAGCTCCAAGGACAAAAGCTCTACACCAAAAATTGGCGAACTGTGCGGTATGGATTTGCTAATCGACCTGTCTAGCGCGCCAGATGAGGCAAAATATGAGCTGTATTTTAAGGCGCGGACTATACTTGAGGACATTATAAAAAAGGAGTAAAAGATGAATATGACAAATGAGTACGTCAAGGGCATTGCTGAAAAGTTTAAGGAAGTAGAAAGATTAAGCTAATGAAGGTGCTATATCTTGTAAGAAAACTCAGTAATAAAGAGCGTAAGGTCGAACCTTACAAAGATAATGCTGGTCGGGTTGTCGCTTTTGCTGACATAGAAGACGCGAGAGAGATTGCTAAGAGTATGAAGCCGACCCGTCCACCACAATCGTGGTGTGAAGTCATAAAAATACCATTTGACGAGATTCAATATATGAATTTGCCAGGTGGTTATGTAATTTATGAAAAAGGAGGAAAGGTAATGACACTAGATGATATTCTATTCGCGCAATATCAACTCGGACGAGAACATGAAGCCATAGCTCAACGTGGTGAGAAGCGCAAGGTTGGCGGTGAAATCGCTGAAGCGAAGAAACAAATTCAGAAACTGCTAGAAAAAGAGTATGTCCGTGGTATTAATTCTGCGTCGGACATGTTTACTGAGCTTGAGAAAAAGATAACAGAAAATAGACCACCAGACATAATCGATCTGATGCAATCTACCCAAAAATTATTCGGATACGCTCCCCCAAAAATTACTTATACAGATAGAAACGATATTTTGTATAAAATTGAAGAAGTAGGACTCGGCGTTAACGAGAAGGGTGAGTTCACTTTTGGTCCTCTTACGTTTAAGTGGAAGGAAAGTAAGTAACATGGGCATACAAAATTGAAACAACACAAACCAGAATAGATTGCAACTCAGTCAAAACATGCCGCATAAATCCAGAATATCAGTCTATAAAATCCAAGATCAAACCACAAGGTTAGAGCGGTTTTCTATTTTCTTAGACAAAATATTCATTTTTATTTGAGAATCTAAAAACCTCATGATATGGTAATTATGTAATAGCTACTAGCGGTAATGCCGCAGGAGGCTCGCAGAGAAATCTGGGGGCTTTTTATTTTGGAAAAGAAATTATGAAAGCAAGCGATTTAGGTAAAGACTATCAAGAATCAAGGACAAATATGATCCACACGCACGAGACATGGCGTGTCTTACTCGATATTGCCTATGCCAAGCTGTCTACTGAGAAGGGCTTTAAGTCTCGTGTTCGTGAGGGTAGCCTGAGTTCGCTGATATTAGAACGATCCTCCCGCGTGGTGGCGCAGCTGCCAACCGGACGCATCCGCTCACTTAGCCGCCGAGACCAAGGCAAAGCAATGCTGATGGACTTAGTTTGGACTAAGTACGTTATCCCCAACGCCAAAAGTCAGTGGTCATTCATGACGAAGCTCCGTATGTGGGATTACTATTCCCTTATCTACGGTGCTATGCCAGTTCAGTACGATTACCGAGTTGACGAGGATTATGTCGGTCCTGATTTTAGAGTGATAAATCCGACGGAATGCTTTCCGCAGGTTGGCAATACTAGTTTGAATGATTGCGACGCTGTCTATATCGTTACCTACCATAGCAAACGCTATCTGCAAAGCCGCATGAAGTTTAAGGATTGGAATAGAGCCTCTATCCAGACTATCCTCAATAAAGCAACCGAGAAGCATCAGCCATCAGACGCTAAGGAAACGACTACTAACCTGCAACAGGAGCGCGGCGAAGCAACTACCCTACATCAGGGACATATCGCCCTAGTTACTCGCTATGAACGCGGCAAGAATGGGCGCTGGATTACGTTCGCACCAGACTTTGAAAATGCCATCGTTCGAAACATTAAGAATCCGCACGAATCTGGACGTATACCTGTTGTATTTAAGTACGCTATACCATTGATTGACTCGCTGTGGGGTATGGGCGATGTTGAGCGTGGCGCTTCATTACAGCGAGCAATCGACACGACCGTAAACCTAAATCTCGACTTCTCCAAGTTCAAGATATTCCCGCCAATGTGGTATAAGGGTGATGCTGTTGATCCATCTCTAATGCGTTATGAGCCAGGTGGCAAAATCCGTACTGCTAATGGACAATCTGACTTTGGCTTCGTCAATCCAGGCGCTAGCCCATCGAATGAGTTCCAAGCAACCTATCAGTTCCTGAAGGGTGCGTTGCTCAATCAAAACGGTACGACTGACACCACGATATCCGCAAGCGACGGTCTGCCGGGCTTTGGTCGAACGCCAGAAGCTTTGAGTAAACTTGAAAAGCGCGAAAACGCCCGCGATCAGTGGGATAGAAATATGTTCGAGGAAGCTTATGAAGAGCTAGTCGATGGCATGATAAACCTAATTGGCACCAAACAATCTGTTCCGATAAAGTTTCATGTCTTTGATGACGAGATCCTGGATATCATCAAATCTGGACACAAGGATCTGCTAGACATCTTCGATTCAGCCAAGAGTTACCGAATAGGTACCGACCCAGAGACTGGCGAAAACGGTATGATTGAGTACATTAACGCCCACGGTACAGCCGAAATGAAGATTGACCACACCAAGCTGTCTGGTAAGTGGATGTATCGAATAGATGCTGGCACGACCGCTGCCAATGACCAGAAAGATGAGTATGAGCGCGTCTACAATCTCGTTGAGCTACTGTCATCTCAGGCTGGTGCGTGGCTAATGGACGGTGCACAAGAAGATGGACGCAAGGTCAACAGGACAGAGCTACTTGACCAGCTTATCGCAGCTAGTGGCATCAAAAACAAAGATAAAATCTTTGACCCGTACACTCAGGAAAACGACAAGACGAAGCCATTTACCCCAGAGATGCTCAATGATCCTCAA
>JABCOL020000045.1 GCA_013333625.2 Candidatus Saccharimonadota bacterium
AGCTAAACCGCCCGCCCCCTCGCTCTTGGCAATGTCAGTGAATTGGTCGATTTGCTTGCGGCTGAGACTGGCGCCATTTTTGACGCAAATCGCCTTGATACACTCAGCCTGCTTGAACACGCCAAATTCGGTGTCGGCGAACACCCTGGTCAGCTCCACCAATTCCATGCCAAAACGTAGATCCGGCTTGTCCGAGCCATACGTCTCCATGGCGTCGCGATAGGAAATACGCGGAATTGGCTGACCGTTACCCACCGGCAGATCGCTCAGATCCAGCAACTTCTTGCCAGCAAACTCGGTCGCTAGCTGCCGCATCAATGGCTCAACCTCCTGGCGAACCTCTTCGCCATCCTCAACAAAGCTCATCTCGAGATCCAGCTGATAAAACTCACCGTACAGTCGATCGGCTCGCGGATCTTCGTCACGAAAACACGCTGCCAGCTGGTAATACCGCGGCACGCCGCCAACCATCAGCAGCTGCTTGAACTGCTGCGGTGCTTGCGGCAGCGCGTAAAACTTGCCCTCTTGCAAACGACTGGGGATGAGAAAATCGCGCGCGCCCTCGGGGCTAGAATTTGCCAAAATCGGCGTCTGAATCTCAATGAAGCAGCGGTCGTCCATATACTGATGTATTCGTCGGTACATTTCGGCGCGTTTTTTCAGTATCTGCTGCATCTTCGGACGGCGCAGGTCGAGGTAACGATACTTAAAACGCAGGTCCTCGCCCGCTTGGTTTTCCTCAGCAAAGGGCTGGATTGGTAAGGTTTCAGCACGATTAAGTAACGTCAGCCTCTCGACCACCAATTCAACTGCGCCAGTCGGAATTTTGTCGTTTTTTAGTCCAGCCGCGCGTTCGCACACCATGCCTTCGGCGCGAATGACAAATTCATCGCGCAGCTCATCAGCAAGCGAAAATGCTTCCGGATTATCAGAGTTAAAAACTAGCTGCAACAAACCAGTGTGGTCGCGTAAATCAACAAAAATTAACCCGCCATGATCGCGGCGCGAGTGCACCCAGCCGCTAACTGAAATTTTTTCGCCGGCAAGTTGCGCCGCCTGTATATTAAAAGTTCGCTTCATATCTCTGTTATTATACTCGATTTGACCATCCTTTACCAATCTGCGCTGCATTGATAGCTTTTCTAAATAAAATGCGCTACAATTAGCATAAGAATTATGAGGATCCTAAATAATACTCTGGTCAAGATTCTGACGCGTAATAATATTGCGACCGAAGAAACTCTCAAACCGCTAATGGAAGAGGCGGAGCGTTCTTCGCGGCCGCTGCAAGATATTGTATTAGATTCAAAGCTTGTATCTGAAACCGACTTGACAAAGCTTTTCGCGCAATACGCCGATATACCTTACATTGAGGTCGATCCACGTAATATTCCGAGCGAGGTACTGAACCGCATCCCAGAGCGTATCGCCCGCCAGTACAATGCAGTTGTTTTTCAGATTGATGAAGATGGCACTATGCACTTGGCGATGGATGATCCAGATGATGTGCTAGCTACTAATTTTATTGAGAAAGAAATCGGTAGTAATACTAAAATCTATATCGCACCGCATTCTAATATCTTGCAATGTTTAGAAAATTATCGCGGCGATGTCAATCAAGAGCTCAATGAAGTCATTGACGTGCAACGCGAAGATGACGGCTCGGATCAGAAAGTCTCCGAAGCTGATGTTGCCGAGGATTCGCCAATCGCCCAAACCGTTAATTTGCTGTTAGAATATGCTATCCGTTCTCAGGCCTCAGATATTCACATTGAGCCGCGTGAGAATTTCGTGCAAGTACGCTACCGCATCGACGGCGTTCTCAAAGAAGTCAATCAATTACCGCGCAACGTGCTAAATGCACTGGTCAGCCGCATTAAGATTCTATCCAACCTCAAGATTGACGAGCGTCGCGTGCCACAAGACGGCCGCTTCAAAATTAAAGTCGCTGGCAAACAATACGCCTTGCGCGTTAGCACTCTGCCAATTACCGACGGCGAGAAAGTTGTCATGCGAATTCTCGACGAGTCCAATCAAGCAATCACGTTGCAACAACTTGGTTATTGGGGCAGATCGCTATCCATCATAAATAACGCTATTGCCGAACCAAACGGCATGATTCTAGTCACTGGTCCAACTGGTAGCGGCAAGTCTACTTCCTTATTTTCAGTACTATCTATGCTAAACACGCCGGAGGTTAATATCTCAACTATCGAGGATCCAGTCGAATACAAAATCCCCGGCGTCAACCAAACCCAAACCAACGCCAAAGCTGGCATGACTTTCGCCTCGGGGTTGCGAGCACTGCTGCGCCAAGATCCGAACATCATCATGGTCGGCGAGATCCGCGACGGCGAGACAGCCAACCTAGGCGTACAGGCGGCTCTGACCGGGCACTTGGTATTTTCGACGCTGCACACTAATAACGCCGCTACTTGTTTGCCGCGCTTGCTGGACATGGGGATTGAGCCGTTTTTGATTGCTTCGACCGTCAAGGCAGTGGTCGGCCAGCGCTTAGTACGGCGACTGTGCATGAACTGCCGCGAACAATACGTACCGACACCAGACGAAATCAACGAAATAGTCTCGCTGTTCAATCTGCGTCCAGACCAAACGTTTGCACATATTCATGATCTAGAATTACAAGCCATCGAGCAAAAAGTCGGCGGCGACACACCAGCTGGCACCGACGAGACTACTATTCGCACCCTCTGGCGAGCGCACCCAGGCGGCTGCGACGAGTGCGGACACGTCGGCTTCAAGGGACGCGTCGGTATTTACGAAGTGTTGGGCATGTCGCGCGAAATTCAAAAAATGATAACTTCCGACGCCACTAGCAACCAGATTCAAGATCAAGCAATCAAGGAGGGAATGATTACAATGCAATCTGATGGATTAGTTAAAACATTACGCGGCAACACTACGCTCGACGAGGTGCTGCGTGTTACGAGGGAATCCTAATGGCATCTTTCTCTTATGTCGCAACTAATAAGTCTGGCGATGTCATCCAAGGCAAAATTGAGGCTAGCGATCGACCTGGAGCTTTATCTGCCCTAACCAAGCAAGGCTTGTCACCGCTCAGTATTGACTCGCTTGAAAAGAAAGGACTAGCCAGTATTAGTTTTGGCGGCGGTAAGAAAAAAGTTAAAACCGACGACATCGTGATGTTCACCCGCCAGATGAGCGCCATGGTTAGCGCTGGCGTGCCGTTGCTGCGAGCACTTTCTTCGCAACATGATCACACTGATAGTCCAGCCCTCAAGGCAGTCCTTGGCGACATCATTAAAGACGTCCAATCTGGTATGCAGCTAGCCGATGCCCTGAGCAAACATCCAGCTACTTTTAACGATGTTTATGTCAATATGGTGCGTGCTGGCGAAGCTGGCGGTATTCTTGACGATATCCTTAGGCGCCTAGCTATTCAGCAAGAAAAAAGCGCTGGCATCCGCAAAAAAATTAAAGGAGCGATGACTTACCCGCTAGTTTTGCTGGTTATCACAATTGTTGCTTTCCTGGTTTTAATGGTGTTTGTCATCCCGCAAATCGGCGAAATGATTAAAGGGTTTGGCGGCGAAGATGCCGAATTGCCAGCTCTGACTCAAGTGATGCTGTCAATTAGCGGCTTTTTGACGACTAAAGGATACTTGCTGATACCAGTACTAATCGCTATCGTTTACTTCTTGCGGCGCTGGCTGAATACTACAGCTGGCAAACACACTTTTCACCGTTTTGTCCTCAAGATACCAGCTATTAGTAGCATTATTCAGAAAGTAGCTGTCGCCCGCTTTGCTCGTACGTTTTCGGCGCTCATGGGGTCTGGCGCGGCTGTTCTAGAATCGCTTGAAGTCACTTCGCATTCAGTCGGCAATGTTGTTTACGAGGAAGCTCTACTAAAAGCTGCCAAGGAAGTCGAAAACGGCAAAAACTTATCAACAATCATCGAAAAAACTGGATTATTCCCGCCAATCGTCTCGCAAATGCTAGCCGTCGGCGAAGAAACTGGCCAAACCGACGTCGTGCTAGTCAAGGTGGCTGACTTTTACGAAGAAGAAGTTGATGTCGCCATCGATAGTATCGGCTCAATTATTGAACCGGTAATGATCGTGCTGATGGGCGGCATGGTGGGGCTAATTGCCGCCAGCGTTATGATGCCAATTGCCGGCTTATCAACGAGTATTAAACAATAAAACTTATGCTATACTGTATATAGAAAAGGGCATCCATGGTAAAACTATTTTTCAAAGACAAACCGATCATCGGGCTCGACATCAATTATACTGGCGTCAAAGTCATGGCCATCAACCAGAAACACGCTGACGTTCGCGGCTACGGCTCAGTCGATCTTGACCCGGTTAAGACACAGGAAGCGCTCGACACCGACGATCACGAGTATCTGCGCGAGCACATAGCCAATATGTTTCGGGATCGCATTATCGGCTCTCTGCCTTCCAACCACGTAGTAATTGGCTTGCCGACGAGCCGCACTTATTCGCGCACCTTTACTCTGCCAGCGAGCGAAGAAAAGCATATTGCTAGCGCTGCCCAGCTAGAAGTCGAACGCTATATACCAGTACCCTCAGACTCGTTATACACTGACTACGAAATTATTAAGCGCACCAAAGAAACCCTGATGGTTGTCGTCTCGGCCGCACCGCGCGCACTGGTCGATGCAGTTACGCAAGTCGCCAAGGAAGTCGATCTGCGTCCAGTTGCCGTTGAACCGAGCATGAATGCGGTCGCCCGCATCCTGACCAAAACCGAGGAAGGCAATCGTACCACGCTAGTTATCGACGTCGGTGCCACCAGTACCGATATTGCCGTTCTGGAAGATTCAGCAATTCTCATTACCGGTTCAGCTAATGTCGGCGGCAATAACTTCACTCTAGATATCGCTAGTAAAATGCAAGTGTCGCTAGAAAAAGCTCACCAGTATAAAGTCCTCAACGGCCTCGGGCAAAGCGATGATCACGACAAAATTGAAGCCGCCCTCAAACCAAGCCTCGGTCGTATTGTCGGAGAAGCCAAAAAGGTCATCCGTTACTACAGCGAACGTATTTCAGAGGATAAAAAAATCGAGCAAATTCTTATCGTTGGCGGCGGTGCAAACATGCCAGGTATCGGCGAATACTTTACTAACGCTTTCATTTTACCGGCCCGCGTCGCTAGCCCGTGGCAAGATCTTGATTTCGGGTCGCTTGAGAAACCGCACCGCCAGTTTCGTCCGCGTTATATCACCGTCGCTGGTCTGGCTAGCGTACGGCCATCGGAGGTAAAAAAATGATCAACCTACTTTCACCCGAAGAACGCAAGCAAATTAAGGCCGCCCGGGCTAACTCAATTTTGATGCGTTATGTTGTCATGTCGCTGATAGTTGTTGTGATTATCGTAGTTGAACTAATCAGCTCGTATTTTATGCTAGTATTCAACCAGTCTGCCAGTAGAGAAACCATAAATGACAATCAAAGTAAATCTTCAGCCTTCAGCTCGGTCAAGAGCGATGCCGAAAAGTATCGTTCTAACCTGCGGGTAGCAAAATACATTCTTGACACTCAAGCGCCATATACTGATATTCTAAATGCGATTGCCAAGAGGTTGCCAAACGGCGCCTCGCTCACTGGCATATCAATCGACCCGACGACTTTTGGAACTGCTTCTGTGCAAATTCAAACCCACGTCAGTTCGTACGCGCAAGCCATTGAAGTCAAAAATAGCTTGCAAGAGACGTCTATCAATAAAGTTAAAGTTTTTGACAGTGTTAGCCTATCAAACGCTACGCACGAAATTGGCGACAATACATTTCAGGCAAATTACACTGTAATCTATTCAAAGAAGGTACTGCCATGAAATTCGTTCTAAAACCAACTACATTCCGCATTTTGCTTATCGTGAGCCTACTAGTTATTGCGGCAGCGGGCGCAGGCAGTTTCGTCTTCGGACACCAAGAGATTGTTAAATATGCAGAGGAAACCCGCAAACTCAATACCGAAGCGCAGGCCTCTAGCAACGAATTACAAGCCCTTTCAAGCCTCAAATCAAAACTAGACAACAGCAAAAGCGACGTAAAGCGCGCCGAACAAATCGTTTCGACCAGCAAGAAATATCATTATCAAGATCAAATTGTCAGCGACATCGAAAATCACGCAAATAGCGCTGGTATTAAAATCGCTTCAATCGATTTTTCAGCAAATGAAAGTAAATCCAGCAGCTCATCAAGCTCATCGTCGTCTAGCACTGCTAAAAACACTAAAAAACCAGCGCCAGACGGCTTCAAATCGGTTACCGCTACTGTTAACTTGAGTAATCCGGTATCCTATGAGCAAGCATACATTTTCTTGCGCTCTTTAGAACAAGGGCTTTTCCGGATGCAAATTTCTAACCTGGCCTTAGCCAAAGATGACAACAACGGCATCACAGTTAGCGCACTAACTCTGGAGGTATATACAAAATAATGGAAGTCTCAGACGCATTTCGCATTCTCGGCGCAAAGACAGCTAAATTCTTTGGCCGGTATCACTTTTTATTGTTTTTCATGTTAGCTGCCGGCGGATTGTCAGTTGCTACCATCCTGCTCTACCAAACACTCACTACGCCAGCAGAAGAACCGCAAGCTAGCACCTCCGCTAGTTTTGATGATACTACCATCAAACGCATCCGCAAGCTAAAATCAGCTGGCAATGCACCGAGCACGCCGCCGCCAGCCAACGATAGGACAAACCCGTTTTAGTCTATGATTTTGCTCGGTTCAGCGGTACTCAATGCAGAAATATTCAGTATTCAAACTGGCGGCAAGGTAGCGCGCACAACCCGCGCAATCATTAATCCCGCCAATCTACAAATTATCGCCTTCGAAGTGTCAGGGCCGCTAATTCAGCAACACCCCGCGCTGATGTTGCTTAGCGATGTCCGCGAACTGAGCAATATGGGCTTCATTGTCGACGACATCGACCAATTCATAGCTCCGACCGACGTTGTGCGCGTCAACGACGTCTACCAGCTAAAGTTTGATATCATCGGCAAACTAGTACTTGACGAAAAACGCCATAAACTTGGTAAAGTCATCGACTTCACAATAGATACCACGCAGTTTCTCATTATGCAGCTGTCGGTCAAGCGGCCGCTACTGCGTAGTTTCAATGATACTGAGATTTTGGTACATCGCAGCCAGATTATCGAGATCAATAACGATTCAATTGTCGTTCATTCCCAAGCTAAAGCCCCTGAGCCAGAACTTCATGAAGTAGTCGGTAGCTACATCAATCCGTTCCGCAAACCAAAGCAGGCTCGACAGAATTCGGATATTGATTAGCAATCTTCTCGGCGCAAAGCAGCTTTGATATCATCAAAGCTAAACCCCTGGCGCGCTAAATATTGCATGAACTTTTGCTCATCAGAGTAACGCCGGCGTTTTTTAGCAATAACTTTAGCCAGCTCGCCGAGATCATTACGCGACGAATCTGCGATTACCGAATCAATGATTGTTTGTGCTATACCTTTTGCCGCCAATTCGCTACGCAGTTTTCGCATTGATACGCCCTTAGCTTGGTATCGATTTTCAACCCACCAGTTAGCAAATTTCTGATCGTCAATATAACCGCGCGCTTGCAACTTCGCAAAAACACGCTCCGTCACGGTTTTAGCGGCACCTGGCTTTTCCGCTAACTTACCAGTTTTTCTATTTTTATATTTACGAGCCAACGTTTTACGATAAAGATAATCACACACTTCACTGCTACTGCGCGGCCGCATCAATACATATTCAAGAGCGCGAGCATACAGCTTGCCGAATTCGCTTTCCTGCTTGAGGCTAGCTAACTCCTCTTTCGATAAAACCTGGCCAGCCTTAATTCCAAGTTCAACAACCTGCGAAATATCCAGGCTAAAATCATATTTGCCATCAATATACACGTTGACGCGATCCGAATCGCGAACTTGCGACGAAAGCGCCGTCACAGTATATCGTTCTTGCTGCTGGGCCATATCATTATTATAGCTGAAAAAGCGGCCATTTACCGACTAGCAAGCTACTATAGTTAGCATAAATTATCATGGTTTCAAAGATACTACGCCACTAAACTTAGCTCGAATATACTTCTAGCGGGCTGTTTTCTTTTTAATCCTAGTCTTTCGGTTCTGGTTCAGCAACCTTTTCGCGAACTTTAGCGTCAATCTCAGCCAGGACTTCTGGATTTTCTTTTAAGTATTTTTTAGTAGCTTCACGACCTTGGCCGATTGTGGCATCATTATACTTATAAAATGCTCCAGATTTGCTCAAGATTCCGTACTGAACGCCCAGATCGACAACATCACCCGTTTTGCTGATACCTTCGTTATACATGATATCGAACTCAGCCGTGCGGAATGGCGGCGCAATCTTATTCTTGACGATTTTGACGCGCGTGCGATTGCCGCGAATCTCATCGCCGTCTTTGATTTGCCCAATCCGGCGGATATCTGCTCGCACCGATGCGTAAAACTTAAGCGCATTACCGCCAGTAGTTGTCTCGGGGTTGCCAAACATCACGCCGATTTTCATGCGTATTTGATTGATGAAGATTACTGTAGCCTTCGACTTGTTAATAATACCGGTTAATTTGCGTAGTGCTTGGCTCATTAATCGCGCTTGCAAACCCATATGCGAATCACCCATATCACCGTCGATTTCAGCTTGCGGCACCAACGCTGCTACCGAATCAACTACTATTAGGTCAACGGCATTTGAGCGCACAAGCGTTTCGACAATTTCCAGTGCCTGCTCGCCGTTGTCGGGCTGCGATACTAACAAATTATCAGTGTCAACGCCAAGCCGTTTAGCATATGCTGGATCAAGTGCATGCTCAGCATCAATAAAGGCTGCCGTCCCGCCTTGTTTTTGCATTTCGGCGATAGCATGCAGCGTCAAGGTTGTCTTACCGCTTGATTCTGGACCATAAATCTCGATAATGCGACCTTTCGGATAACCGCCGCCCAGCGCCAAATCTAAGCTCAGACTACCACTTGGCAATAGCTCGACGTCAACTTTTTTAGCCTCTCCTAGCTTCATGATTGAGCCGTCGCCGAATTGCTTGGTAATCTGCTCCATCGCCAAACCCAACGCCTTTAACTTACCCTCGTCAGCCGCTGGCTTATCTGCAGATGTTTTTGGTTCGCTTTTCTTCGCCATATCTCCCCTTTCTTGCTGATATCTTTAATTATACATGAGCGACGCAGTTTTTGGTATAATGGTAAATATGAAACAAAACGGCTTCACAGTTATTGAACTTTTACTGGTGATAGTTTTACTTGGAGTTGGCAGCTGGCTATTTTTTAATGAAAAAGCAACTATCGATGCCACTGCTCGCGACAATCAGCGTAAAGTCGCTATCAACGCGATGTATTACGGATTGGAAGAGTATTTCTACGCTAAAAACGGCTATTATCCGGCTTCGATTGACAGCAAAACGCTGCGCACCGTCGACCCTGCTCTTTTCACTGATCCGAAAGGCAAAAAACTTGGCAGCAGCGGCAGCAACTACGTCTACGAATCAACAGGTTGCAATAACGAAAATCGATGCACTGGCTACACGCTGCGCAGTTCAATGGAGCGTGAAGATACCTACACCAAGACTAATCGCGATCACAAGAAATAATCAGCTAGTCATCATTCGTAACTGGGCGGCCATTCTTGAATGCCTCAACGGCATTATTAAGAACCGCTACTTGGTTTTTTGGATCAGCAACATAGCTAAAGCGATAGGTTGTTTCGTCGCCCTCGGTACTTAACCGAATCGAGCCGTAATTAAATAAAGTTTGTAGAATACCTTTTTGCGAGTAGCTAGAGTCCTCGATATTCATCAGGCTAACTGTTTGTTCGCGTTTTGAAAACAAGCTTATTTGAATTTCTTGAATAACACTTTCGTTGGTCAAGAAAAAGCGATTTTGCATATATACCCAAATCGCTATATACAGCCCAAGTCCAAACAAACTTATCACCATCAAACAAATAAAGATAACTTGTGAGTGCAGCGATTGCGGCATACCAATCACCTTGGCGATATCGGGATAGCAAAACATAAACACAGACACCAAAATAATCGCAAGCATCATTGCTATCGTCGGACCCCAAATACCGATACTGTGCCGCGGAATCATTCGGATAACATACTCATGCTCGCTGAGATTAAGCCACGGATAGAGGCGGCATGATTCCTCGTGCTTGCGGCGGGTCTCTTCGGAAATATGAACCGGAATCGGTTCGGTTGAGCGCGCTACATGCACGACCTGCTTGCCAGAGTCGGTGACTGATACTGGGTTGGTCTGCTGCACAGCCGATTCTGCGCCAGTAGCCTGCTCTTGCTGCTGCGAAGCTGTGTATAACGGACGTCCTTCAGCGTCGTAAGCGACTGGTCTGCGGCTATCGTCATCGTCCATGATACCTCCTCGTTTATACTACTTGTAGTATACTACAAATTATCTGTATTGCCGAGATGCCGCTTCGCCTTAATCGTTACCCGGCGGCCGCGCGGCGTGCGCTCGATGAAGCCAATTTGCAGTAAATACGGTTCATAAAAATCCTCAATCGTCGTCGCTTCGTCGCCAGTCAGCGCAGCAATGGTCGTTAGCCCCACGGGATTATCGCCATAATTTTCCAGAATTGATTGCAGTAAATTACGGTCGGCTGGGTCTAATCCCAGCTCG